>JAWAZO010000033.1:0-13952 GCA_038817565.1 Bathyarchaeia archaeon | reverse complement strand
GGCGCCTTTACAATCTTTTTAAGTGCACTTAGCCATAAAAGTCCGAAAAGTATGCCAAGCACTATTCCTACTGAAAATTTGCTTGCAATTGCTTGACTAATCGCTAAAGGTTTAACAGCGTTTCCTAGGATTATTTCAATAATTGTTAAGGAGAAAACTATGCAAAAGATGTCTGTAAGGGCGGATTCTAGGCTTAGTATTGTTGAACATTTTTCGCTTACCCTTATTCTTGAGGCGAGTGAGATTACAATTATGCTGCTGCTTCCGCCTAAAATGGTTCCTAACAACATCGAGTATGTTATCGGCCTGTCTGGAATTAGCAGTAAAGCCGTAAACAATGTTGTTGTCACGACACTTAAACCGAAACCCACAGCAGCTAACACTGTGGCTCTTGGGCTCTCGGTGAATACACGATAGATATTCATAGCCATTCCACCGTCAAATAATATGAAGACCAGGGCTAGGGCAGCGAAGTATGGAGCCAGAGGCATTATAAATCCAATGTCCACCAATTTGGCTACAGGTCCTATCAGTATGCCTAAAATTATAAGGAAAATCATGTCCGGGAAACCGGTCCTCTCAAAAAAGTAATTGCCAAAAAAACCTATCATAATTATTGAGCCAGCTAAAGCCAATGCGAGTGTCACTGGATCCATTTTATGAAACCTTTCACTAGTTTAGTAATTTGCCTTAAAACCTTTGCTCTGAGGTATGCGTGCCCTATTTTGGTCTACTAACAGTTAGAAGATTGCTTGAAACACTATATAGACCGTTATGAGGATTATTCCGCCAAACTGTGTAACCCCTCCTTTTGTTAGGTACCTCCATAAAATGAGGTTCATTATGAGCACAAATATCAGAATTTCAGTGAACATCATTTGCTCAATTGCAAACGGTGAGAAGGTTAGTATTAAGCCTAAGACCAAGGTTATAGTTGTAAGGTTTGCGCCAATGGCGTCGCCAAGGGCTAGATGAACCCTTCTTCTTTTCAAAGCTATCAATCCGAAAGCAAGTTCCGGAAGAGATGTGCCCACCGCAACCACTTTGGCTCCGATTTCAGGCTGAGAGATGCCTACTAATTTAATAATCTCAATAGCGGATAAAATAGTGATTCTCGCCGACAACACTACAAAGGCAGTTGCAATAAGAATTTTTACAAGAATTATGTGCGGTTTTTTCTCTTCAACATGTCTCTCCTTAACAGAGTCAAAAGTAGGGGGTCGCCGCTTCCTACTTACCCTATAAAAGCTGAGAACAAAAATGATTATTAATATAACACCTAAGATGGAGCTGATCGCTTTGAATACCACAAGAAATAAAGGTATTATAGATGCTAGAAAAAGCAAATCAATGAGTTCTACTAGGGCTTCTGTTCCGCATTTTTTTAAAGAACCAGATGCTGCTAATAACCCAACAACTACACCAATGTTAAAGAGATGTGAACCTAAAATGTCGCCTATGCTGATTCCTGCTGTGCCATGTTGCACTGAAAAAACCGCTACAGTTATTTCAGGCATACAAGTCATAATCGCCAAGATCACAAATCCAGCTGCAACTTCGCTTAGACGAATGATTTCCATAAAATCTTCAATATGTTTTATGGCGAAAAAGCTGGCTGTCGCTAAGACAGCCAAAGAGGCAAACAGCGCCAAAGCTTGAATGATTATCTCTACCATTAAATGCACCAAATGTAAACTCTGGAAAACCAAAACTAACTACGTCAGCGTTTATAAATTATTTTCTCCGTAAAGCAGTATAGTTTGGGAAGTTTTAGCAACCATTGCTTAATACCTCACCAGATTTTATCCACTTTTAAATGCGTCAGATATCCAGCTAAACCATAAAGCGGAAAGACAAGAATTTTAATAAAATTCCCAGTTCGTACGGGAAATTTCACGAAGGCGAAAAAGCCAACAAAAAAGAGGAAAACGCAGTAAACTGTTAAAGATTTGAAGTTATGGTAGGTTTCCGTGGTTCTCCAGTTTAGTCGTATACCCGAAAACAAAATCCAAACAAGCAATGGCGCGAATAAAAGTATGGCGTAGCGTTTATACCATGAAAGATCTTTCCCACCATTGTTTTTGGCTTTTCTTCTGTAGATGGACGGTAAGTCTGGTAGGAAATTGCTGTAAAAGAAAACCGCCAACCCCCAGAGCATTGTGTCCAAGGCATTTTCGCCGAAAAAGTAGAACTCTAGGAAAACGTAGAGGAGGCTTGCAGGCAAGATTATCCACTTGAAAACCTTTATGGATGACTGGACGTGCTCTCTTGTTTCCTCTTTCATGCGCCAAACTGGAAGCTTCGACCTAATCTTTCGGTTGATGCTCTTAAACGAGTTGAGTACAAAGTTGAAAAACATATGATAAAAAGTTGCCAATAGCCTCTTCATTCTTGACACGGTCTGACTCACCCTTTAATCTTTTCTAGGAAATCCGTTATCCGTTTTTGGAAAAGGGCATCCTTCAAAAGTTTGCTTCGCATTATCCACTGGCGGATAGGAATTTTAAAGCGGCTCGCAATAAACTGTAAAGCTTCATCCAAAGTTCTAAAGGTGTAGGGTTTCTGGCGCATAGCATTCCTAACGTTTTCACGAACTTGCCAGACGCCAACCGGCATTATGTAGCCCGGATGAGCCTCCCGAAGCACGATAACCCTTGCTTGGCGCTGCTCCTTAACGAGTTGTTCGCAGACAGCTAAACGCGCCGCATAATAACATCCGCCTATTTCGGCGTATGTGGTTCGCCCCTCATAACCCTCCCAATCAGAAAACATTACGACGCTTCTTCCATTGGGGTTCCAAACAGTGCCGGGATACCAAGCCTCTATGGCTTCATAGCTCCACTTGCCAGGAATCATCAGGACCTCAAAGATGTTGTCTAGATAGCGGGACTCATATACGCGATACTCGCTTATCTCCGGGAAGGTTTTCACTTTCTCCATAAGCTCTTTTGAGATTATGCTGTCAACGGCTGTTATACTCCAACGGGTTGGCACAAGACGCCTATTCCTTTCTAAACCAAAGGCGCCGACGCTAAAAGCCCTCTGGATCTTTGTCACCAAAACACCTTTACTGTAAAGCTCGAGAACGGCCTCTGCAGCCTTCAAGTCTGTGTCGTAGTAGGCTTTCTCAATCTGGTGGTCCCAGCGAGTATTTCCAACTCTTAAATCTCGTATAGGCGCGGAAGGACCAAAGGGCTGAACCTCATCATCTAAAACTATGAAGCCTCTAGGCTTTCTCTTCAAAAGAAGCTCAACATCAACAGGGTTAACAGCCAAGGCAAGCTCCCGGGTTTTCTCGATGATTTTTCCAGCTTCCCAAAACTTCTGTACATGCACTCGATGCTTGCCACGAATAAGCATGGAACGAAAACCAACAATTTCGTCGATAGATTTTCCAAACCAGTATTCCGGTAAGTCATAAAGGCTTGTATCTTCTTGAATAGGCGGAACGAGGGGACCAGCATAAACATATGGGTAGCCAATCCTGCCCACGAAAACGCTTGGGGGAGAAGCCCCAGCAATATCCTCGCTCTGCATTAACGGAACACTTTTCAAAAAGTAGTTAGCCCTAATAATTATGGGACAGCGTGCCTTACCGCAGAGGAAACGGGAGCCCTTGCAGGCAACACATAAACCGCCCCTAGAAGCCTTAACAACAACTTGGCTCTCATCATAACTTACATCTGCAGCCAAACCAGAATCCTTCAGAATGTCGAGTAGCCAAACATTAGGAGAAAAGCGGTCATTTCGCCTATGCGAAAAGTTCAAAGCTCGTCAATACGTGGTAAAATAACCCTTGCTCATATGCTTTTCCACAAATAACCTACCCCCAAAAAATTAGGAAAGTGGCGCCCTGGCCGGGATTTGAACCCGGGTCGGGCGGGCGACAGCCGCCTATACTAGACCGGACTATACTACCAGGGCTAATGGGTAGATATGCCAAGATGAATAGAAGGAAAATGTGGATTTATTAAGTTTTCTTGGTTTCATAGCATTTTTGAGAGGTTGTCTAATATGGCAACGTAAGATTTCTCGAGAGTTATTACCGGAAGTCTTCACTAGACGTGTATCCTTACAGCCTAAACGCTTCAAATAATTCATGACAAGGGTTGCAAGGTTTTCAGCCGATATGAATGGCTGCTTAACAAGTTTCTGCAATCGTTCAAGATGCTCTTCAAAATGATCCTCAACGTATTTGAAAACCTTCTCCTATTCATTATACGCCCGGTCTTCAATTTTAGATTTGGAAAAGCTATAAAGCTTCACATCGCTTTGTTCTAGATAACTTATATATTCAACAAGAAATTTAATGGAGATTAAGAGGGAGAAGCTTTTTGCCCCTTAATGAGCTCCAAACCTATGCGCTTATGATAGCAGTTATAGGGGTGGTTGCCGCCCTATTGATAGCTCTTCATGCCATGGGGCGAAGGGGGAAAAGAGGGGAGAAAACTTCAGAGAAAGTTGAAATTAAGCCTAGGGAAATTTTACCATTTAAAATCGTCAAGACTGTTTCTTCTGAAGAAGCTGCCCGCGCCAAAGAAGAGCTTAGAATACTGGACTTGGAGAGGGAGATTTTAAGCGACGCCATAAGGAAGCTTTACGAGGCCCACGCTGAAGGCAAAATAACCGAAGAAGAGCGGGACAGACTAGCCCAAACATATAAGGAGCGGATGATGATTGTGAAGGAGGCCATCGCAAAGGACGAATCCTTGGTAGCCTTACACGAGCTCGAAGCCATGCAAGAAGACCTAATAAAGCTCTTCAGCGAACGCTTCGACGAAATCAGTACAAAAATTGAGGAGCTCCGCTCAAAAGTTGAAGCCAAACCGTTGAAGGAAATAACAATACCAACGCCTAAACCAGCAAAACCAGCGGAAATTGAGGAAAAGCCAGAAGTTGAAGAATCAGAAGAAAAAGCAAAGAAAAGGAGGAAACCACCCTCCAAGCCCTCTCCGAAAACGGAGGCTGAAAAACGTATAGAAGAGATTAGAGCAGAAGTGGAAAAAGTTCTAGAAAGACTGGGGCAGATGGAAATTGAAACCTAAAGAAGAAGTCGAAAAGGCCAAGAAAAATGCGGCGTTGGAAGCGGTCAAACACGTTAAAGATGGATTTATATTAGGACTCGGCAGTGGAAGTACAGTAGCCTACGCCGCCGAAGAAATTGGAAAAAGAATAGTGGCCAAAAAATTACGTGTAAAGGCAGTACCAACATCATACCAAGCTTTTATGCTGGCGGTGAAGAATAGCATTCCAATAACAACATTGGAGGAAAATTCCACAATAGATTTGACAATAGACGGAGCAGACCAAATAGATGATGATCTAAACCTAATCAAGGGCATGGGAGGCGCCCTAACCCGTGAAAAAATTGTTGCTGCGGCATCGAAAACCCTAATAATAATAGCAGATGAAGGGAAAAAAGCTAAAATTTTGGGCGAAAACGGTCAACAACTCCCAATAGAGGTTTTACCCTTCGCTGCATCCTTCGTAACACGTAAACTGAGCCAATTGGGTGGGAAGCCGAAAATAAGAGAAGGAGCCGGAAAAGTCGGCCCAATCATAACAGACAACGGCAACTTCATAATAGACGTTGACTTTGGATTAATAAAAGATCCGGAAGAACTTGAAAAGAGACTAAAAATGGTTCCTGGAATAGTGGAGACTGGACTTTTCATAAATATGGCTGATATTGTTTACTTAGGAAAACGTGATGGAGTTGAAAAACTTGAGCGAAAGAAATAACAAGAAGCACTTTTCATCTGATTACTGAAGATAGAGCCGGGGTAGCCTAGCCTGGAATGGGCGCCAGACTCATAATCCGAGAGGATGGAAACCATGCGGTTTCCATGCCTTCCCTTAATGAGGGGATCAGAAATCTGGAAGTCGAGGGTTCAAATCCCTCCCCCGGCATAACTGAAAGGCCAACTGTGGATTGGAATGCGTTTGAAAGATGGTTGAAGCGGGATAAGAAGGATACAACCGTTAGTTATACTTTGACTTATGCCAAGGATTATGCCAACAGTTTTATGTGGAATTCTAGAACCGTCATCATCCAACTACTAGTTTCTAACTCGAATTTTTAATATGGTGGAATTCGTGAAAAAACTTAAACAAGGCTTCTTAAAGGCTTTAATAAATACAGGAACCTATTACGCGCATATTGTGGCAGTTTTACTAATATTTTCTCTGATTCTAATTGTTTACTGGCGTGACTTAGAAGTTTTGTTAAACGAAGCCTTAAACACAGAAGCGCTAACCCACATACTGCTAATACCCTTCTTGGCTGGTTTTCTGTTTTATCGAAAAAGGGAAATGGTTAAAGCCTCACTTGCCTTGGATAAGCTTCAGAAGCCTCGAAAAACACGTTTTATGGACGGAATTGTTGGTTTAAGCCTGTGCCTCATTGCTTTTCTTCTATACTGGTATGGTTCCTACACGTTTTATCCACTAGAGTATCACCTACTCTCTTTGCCCATTTTTGTTTCAGGAATCACCCTCATACTTTTTAATCTTAAAACATTGAAGGCGCTAATATTTCCTATTCTATTCCTTCTTTTTCTGGTTCCATTTCCACCGGAGGCTATGTTTACACTTGGAGGAAGCCTTGCAAACTTTAACACACAAGCCTCATATGCGCTGCTTAAACCCTTTGGGATTCCAGTTACGCTGTCCGCCGCTTACGGGGCTCCAACTTTAATACTGGAAACGTCTGCTGGGCAGTTAACATCCTTCACCATCGACTTGCCTTGCTCAGGAATATACACGTTCATAGCCTTAACAATGTTTGCCGCATTTTTATCACTTATAGTGTCAACGTCAGCTTTTAAGAAAATTCTGATATTCGTCATCGGATTCGTCATATTTGAAGTTTTAAACGTCATACGCATAACGACAATCATTTCCGCGGCATATTTCTTCGGCGAAGAAGTTGCCATGCTTGTTTTCCACTCAATCGCCGGTCTGCTCCTGACCTTTGCAGGTATGATGCTTACACTTTTTGCGTCAGAGAAACTTTTAAAGATAAATTTCCTTTTTAAGGCCGACTCACCGCAATGTTCAAATTGTAAATCAGCATTAAAACGGTCAGAAGTTTTTTGTTTAAATTGTGGAAAATTCCTTAACTTAGGGAAGTGGAAGCCTTCTCAAACTTTTTGGGCTAAACTTCTCGTTCTATTGTTAGGTTGCTCAGCTGTGATATTCAGTATCAATGCTCCGGTTTTCGCCATAGCTAAAGATGCAATTAATGTTAAATCAACATGGGAAAGTGTAACAGATATCTTTCCTGCAATACCACAATATGAATTGAAGCTTTTATATAGAGATGTCAATTATGAACGGATATCCAAGCAAGACGCCTCACTGGTATACGCTTATCTTCCATCAAATTTTTCAAATCCGCCCGTGTATGTCCTTGTCAGCGTAGCAAATAGCATATCAAACCTTCACAATTGGGAAGTCTGCCTCATATCGTGGCAAACCGCCCAAGGAAGGTATCCACTAGTTAAAGTGCTTGAATCAAAGGATATACAGCTGCTCGAAGGCCCCCTAATAGCACGATATCTAGTTTTTCAGAACAACGAGCAAAACTACACCCAAGTAACGCTTTACTGGTATGAAAAAGTCACGTTCAAAATAGGGGCTACTATTCAACAGAAATATGTAAGGATAAGCTTAATAATTTTAACAAGAAATTCAACTAATTATAGACTATACGAAGGTCAACTTTCAGATTTTGGAAAAACCATAGCCTCATACTTAGAACCAATAAAAACCCAATCGCTGTTTTCTTTGGGCATTCCAGCACAACAGACCCTTCTTGTCGCGTCAATAATTTTCATAATAGCAACAAAGTCGACTCAATACATAAGCGAGTGGCACAAAAGAATAAACAACCTCAAAATTTTCAACAACTTTGCTTCACCAAACGACAAACTTGTTTTCACAACAATTATCGAACTAAATAAGACGAAAAAAGTGGTAACTACCGCGGATATAAATTATGCTATCAAAACAAAAGTTGGCAAAAAAATGAAAATTGAAAGACTTGTAGAAAGATTAATTCGTTTACAAGAGTATGGTTTCATAAAAATGGACATAACCTCAAATGATAACAAGCCTTTACTTTTTTGGAAAAGTTTAGTGAACCTCTAAAAACCTTAAATGATGGCTTACAATATTTAATTTGAAAATGTGCTCAGAACACAAAAAAGAAGACAAAGCATCCGAATTATCAACCACGCAGTATTTAGTTGAAACGATTAAGCAGCTTCAGACGGAGATTGAGGATCTTAAAACAGAACTGAAGAAGGTTAAAGGTATTCCCTCAGCAAAAATAGGTTTAGCCTTCATAGCACCAGGCGTGTTAGCGCTCATATTCGCTACATTGTACAACTCAAATATCTTAGCCTTCATAGGTTTAGGCCTAACATTTTGGGGCGCCCTCTTCTTCTTTGTAAGACCCCTAAAATATGTTCCAAGCAGTTTATTAGACTCCACAGCAATATCTACATACACGACAATCGACAGAATAATGAGGGATTTAAAACTTAAAGGCAAAAGCTATTACATACCGCCCTATCCAAAAGAAGTTTACCTCCCAGACTACTTAAAAGGTCTTAAAGACCCCGTCGTGTTTATTTCCGCAGACACCGGCGGCACACCATCAATAGAAGAGCTAGCAAAAGGTAAATTCTTCCTCAAAAATCCAAACGGGATATGCGTCGCCCCTCCGGGATTAGGGCTTCTAGCACAGTTTGAAAAAGAAATAAGAAGGGACCTAGCGAAATTTCAATTGGCCGAATTTTGTGAAACTCTTCCGCCAATAATTGTTGAGAGTTTACAATTGGCTAAAGAAGTAGAGATGGAAATCGAGGATGGACAGATTCACCTTAAAATGTTGGATTCAACCTACAAAAATCTTTACAGGTTTGAGGAAAACCTTAAAAGTGTTCATTTGTTGGGATGTCCCATTGCAAGTGCTATAGCTTGTGCGCTTGCTAAAGTTTCTGGAAAGATGGTTACGATATTAAGGGGTAATGTGTCTTTTGATGGGCAAACCGTAGAGGTTTGGTATCACTTAGTGGAAGGCTAAATATGAATTTCCCAATGACCTTGTCCGACATCAGTCTTTGGTTGGCTGTTATGGCAATAATTTTGCTAATAACTTCTGAACTCGTATCTTCAACAGCTGAATATTCAATAAACGTAGTCATTGAAAAGAGGCGTCTTCGGCTCGTTGCCCTCGTTTTAGGACTTGGGTTTATGGTAACTGTGGTTATGAGAATTTTTCAGCCATTTTAAACTAAATTTCCAACAAAATATAAGGATATGGAGGGTGGTTCGTTACTGGTTTTCAACTGCCGTTATGTATATGTTAAATGAGAATGAGCCTCCTTGGGCTGTTGGCGAGACTGCTAGGATTAAAGTTGCCCCAATAGATGCGCTAACGTTTAAAACATAGTTTTCACGGTTCCAAGTTAAAGTTAGGTAACTGCTTGCCGATGATGGAGTCCAGTTTCCAGTTGTCATGGAAAGTTTTACTCTTATATTCCCAAGGTTTTTCAAATATATAGGCCGCGAATAATTCTGCCCTGGAATTACTTCGCCCCAACTAATACTTGTCAACGGATTTGTGCATGTCGAGTCGCTGTATACACCGAGACCTATGGTTGTTCTTACGCCACCAGTATTTTGAACCTTTTGAGAAGTGGTAAGCAAACCAGATACTAATGCTGTCATGATAATAGTTGTTAGGGCTGTGGCCAATATAACCGTCGCATTTAGTTTTTGTGTTTCCATATGTTTAGCCTCACGGAGAAAACGCCGTATTGAGTCTTAATAAACATTACTGTTTAGGGTAACAACACAAATACACATCAAAATAGACCGTTTAAGAGCATTATCCAAAATCTGTGTTTTACGTTTAAAATTTTACGGAGGTGAAAACAATTGGACAAAGATCAAGCAATAGGTGCCGTAATATTCCTAGTATGTCTTGTTATCGCTATCGTCTACATGGCTACGCTGCTGTATCCAGCTTGGCTGAGGCTGCTGGGACTCAAAGTTGCAGAAACGGAGGTACGCTTTTGGATAATAGCAATACCGGTCTTCATCGCTTTTATAGCCATAATGGGTATTGGCGCTTGGATAGGCTGGACAATGGCCACAACGCCTCCACCAAAGCCTATAGAAGAAATAACCAGCGAAATCGAGGTTGAAGAAACGGGAACTAAATAAGCTTAAACATTCAATCAGAAAACTCAAAAGTGTTAATGGCCATTCAGCCGGTGTAAAATCCGGCGGTCATTAACACCTATTCTAGAGTTTAAAATTTCAGAACTTGGGCGACAAATTCCTAAACGTTGTGCATATCATTTAGTCTGCAAACCCATAGGTTGTCCACGTCAACAATTGCGTATGTTGTTCCCGCGTAGCCTGTGGATTCTCTGCAGTCCACTTCTATAACTATGTAGACGGATTCTAAAAGTCCCGTTTTGGCTATGTCGTTCCATGCATCTTCATGCCATTTAGTCATGTTAAACTCGTAATGTCTCCACTCGCCAAGTTGGATGGAATCGTACTTGAATTCTACAACGTCTCCGCCTTGGAAAATTATGTTTCCTCCTCTTTTGGCGTTTCCTTGGGGATGGCTTAAGGCTTGCGGGTTATCGTAAAGGTCAAGTTCTGTGTATTTGACGCTGTATCCGCCTATGCTGTTCGGGTCTTGGAAGGCTGAGGCGATGGCTATCCTAAGCCAAGCATCACCCGTATAGTTGGCAGCTCTTACGCGAATGTCTACTGAAACAATTATTGTTTGGTTTAGCGGAACCTTTGAAAAGCCAGCTTCAGCCCAGTTAATCCACCATGTTCCAGCTGCAATATGCCCGTACTTTCCTTCAGAAGCCTTCAAAACCAGCGTGGCGTAATCGCTAAAGCTAACATTCCACTCATCGCCCATTTTTTCAGCTATGTTGCCGCCAGCACTGTGGGGGTGCCAAAACCAATAATCTTGAATTGTGTCAAACTCTAAATCGCCATCTATGTTCAAAACCGCTTTATTAGCGATGCTAGCCGAAAAATTTTGTCCACAACGATGTGGCAATGAGAGCAAAATCGCAATTGATGCTAGTGTAAGGGTGGCATGCTTGAGCGTTTGCAATAGGGCGACCCATTCAAAAACACCTAGGGCTTAGACAGAAAAAGAACTGCACGGACAGAAAGAGACACACAACAAGGAGGGCGGTAAAACCGAATTCTAGGCTACTCTAAAAGATAATTTTGAGCGCGAAATGAAATGTTGTTTAAGATTTTAAAATACGAGGCTTTGCTCTTAAATCTGTTTATGTAGACCCGCTGTTTCAGTTATGCCTTATGCAGTTTTTGATATGTCACCGTTGGAGACTGTGCCATGGCCGGTTGTGGTGTGCTTGTCACTATTGGACGTTTTTGCATGTACTTGTATCCACATTCACAAGTAAAACCTATTATTTTTCTGCCTCGTCGGATTTCCCGCCATTTTTTGGAGTTGCATTTGGCTGTTTGTTTGTGGATTTTCCATAGAAGCCTCGCCTCGTTTGGTGTTATAGGCGCATAATGTTTTGCTGATGTGAAGTACCATATTGCATATGCTGTGAAGCAAACCCATAATGTTATGGCTATTATTTCAATCATTTTATTTTACCACGTGTATTTTTGTTTGACATATATTCAATATGTCCTTTTATTGACATATCTATGTTCGAAATATTACATCTTATGATATAAGCGTTATCTCAAAAACCGAATACTTCTCAATAATTTCCTTTAAAACTGTTTTAGGACATCATTTTTCTCCATGATGTAACCGCAGTAGTGGCACTTCAAGATTAGCGGCTCCTCGCTTTTAACATAAAACTTAGATTGCACTGGTTCGTTGCTGTTGCTTATACAAGCCGGGTTTGCACATTTAATAATGCCCTCGATAACGCTTGGAAGCTTAACCCTCTGCTTTTCGACAACATTATAGTTTCTGATGATGTTTATGGTTGCATGGGGTGCCAAAAGAGCTATTTTGTGAACCTCTTCTGGTTTGAGTTCTCTTCCCTCAATTTTAACTATATCCTTAACTTTAAACCGCTTGCTTGGAACATTGATGGCTATGGTGATTATGCGTTTCTCCTTGCCTGTTATCCCCAAAATTTTGATGACATCCAATGCATGCCCGCCAGTTATGTGGTCTATGACTGTTCCATCCTTAATTTTGGAGACATAAAGCATTGTTTCGCTTTCGCTCATACGCTTATCCACCGTTTAGAACGGTATTGTCGACGCAGAGATAAAAGGTTTTTAGCTTACAGAGTTTCTCGGTCAATTTTAGAAGTTCGTGGGATGCTAAATTTGATAGTCCCCTCTATTTTTCTGTGGAAACGTGGATAAAAAGTTATTTAAGCAGAGCTTGTCGCTTGTCTAAAAGGGTGTGAAGTTGCAGTTTGAGGGGAGAGACATAATATCCATCCGCGACTTTTCACGGGAAGAAATTGACTACATTTTGAAGGTTGCACAGGCAATGGAGCCCCTAGCCCAAAGGGGCTCGGATATGCTTAGGGGTAAAATCCTTGCGACACTGTTTTTTGAGCCCAGCACTCGCACGCGCCTAAGCTTTGAGGCTGCCATGCATAAGCTTGGCGGCTCAACAATAGGGTTCGCGGAGGCTGAAATAGCATCTGTCCGGAAGGGGGAAAATTTGGCGGACACCGTGCGCACAGTTGAGAATTATGCTGATGTAATAGCCATAAGGCATCCACTTGAAGGGGCTGCGAGGCTTGCAGCGGAATTCGCTAAAGTCCCCATAATTAATGGTGGGAGCGGGGCTGAGGAGCATCCAACTCAAGCTCTTTTGGATTTGTATACGATTATGAAGGAGAAGGGGAGGATTGACGGTTTAAAAATAGCCCTTGTTGGCGATCTACGTTATGGACGAACTGTTCACTCATTGGCTTACGCCCTCTCCTATTACGATGTGGAGTTATATCTTGTCTCACCGGAGTCTTTGAGGATGAGGCGAGAGGTTCTTGAAGAGATTAGGGAGAAAATTCCGGTAAAAGAGGAAACTGACATTAGGAAGGTTGTTCCACTTTTGGATGTTTTGTATGTGACTAGGATACAGAAGGAGCGTTTTCCAGATCCGGCGGAGTACATTAAGGTTAAGGGTTCATATAAGATAGACCTTGAAACTTTGAGCAGGGCGAAGAAGGACTTAATTGTTATGCATCCGCTTCCTAGGGTTGATGAGATAGCTGCGGAGGTTGATGGGACACCCCACGCTCGCTACTTTCAACAGGTCTGGAACGGCATAGTGACGAGAATGGCTCTTTTGGCATTACTACTTGGTGCAGTGAAATAGGTTAGGGCTTATTGGAAACTTGTGAAGGCTGTCAACGTGCTGACAGAACCGCAGATCGGGCATTTTTGGAGGGTTCCAAGCCAGCTTTTGTGGCACTGGTTGCAGTGGGTTAGTTGGCGGTTGTATGTGAAAAATCGTAGTTTATAGTCTTCAGCGAGCTTTTTCGTGAATGAGAGGAGCGTCTCCGGAGTGTATTCGGCTTCTCCAAGATCCAGAACTGTTAGGTTTCCGCCGGTGAGCTGGTTGTAAAGTTCTTTTTCAATGGCTAAAATTCTTGATTGAGTTTCCCATTTTTGAAGGCTTATTTTGCTGTATGACGTGTAGTGGGGTTTTTCTCTTGTTCCTTGGAAGCGAACCTTTGCAACGCCGAATCTTTCGATGTCTTGTTTTGCCAGTCTTTCAGAGGCTTCGGCGCATGGCAGGGCTGATGGAAGTAGCCTTCTTTCGCTTTTTACGCTTTTTGGCAAGAATTCTGAAATGTGTTTTATGATTTCTGAGGCGAATTTTTGGGTTTTTTCATCTTCGTATATGCTTTTTCCGCTTATAGTTTCAGAGGCTTCTTTTAATCCAG
>JAWAZO010000032.1:0-14173 GCA_038817565.1 Bathyarchaeia archaeon | reverse complement strand
GTTCTTCAGGCAAGAAGCCTTTAAGCAGCTGCTCAGCGATGAGGCTATGTTTTTCCGGCGTGGTTTCAGTTTTTTCGTAATCGATGTCGTGGATTAAGCCAACCAAACCCCATTTTTCCTCATTTTCACCAAGATGCCTTGCCAGGCTTCGCATTATGGCTTCAACAGCAAGCATATGATAAAAAATATTTCTTTTGGAGATATATTGTTTAACAAGGTTTAAGGCTTCTTCGCGCTTCAGCATTCGGGCATCACTAGGCTAGGCATTTTAGGCTTTAACCATTTAAGCCTTCCCCATACATCTGGTCCGGAGCCAGTACATCTGGAAACTTGTCACGCAGCATTTGCCGTGCAGTATAGCATAAATGGCATGCATCCGCATAAAATTCATCAGGATGTAAGTTGTATTTCTCAACAAGCGCAACTGGACCGCCACGGATTAATGGTTCAAGTATCGGGTTAGCGTAAGGATCGTATTCCTCAATTATCTTTGAAAGGGGCTTCTGCCAAGCACTCCCTATAGATATTCCTTGACAAACATGCACATATCCAAAGGGGTCTATGTGAACCCTTTCAGGACTAGTAAGGTCCTCGTAAGGGCATTTCGTATACTCACGCCAGCACCGCTTGTCTGCCTTGACTGCCAATTTTGAACATGCCCTACCACGATACATAAGCTCATATAAGCCAACTTTAACCCCATCAACTTTTGTAGGGCATGGTGCTTTCGCCCCTGGGCATTTGATGGCCATTATTCCAACTTCCATGTTTAGGGCTTTTGCAGCGTTCACCGCGTCCTTAACTTCTTCTGTTATCCATTTCTCCCCGTGATATGGGTCGCTACTTAGGCTTAGTTCCACGTCTCTCACCCTCGCTATTGGCAGAAGCCACTCCACAGCGTCTTCTAAGCATGTAGCCCAATAACAATTTGAGAGAATCTCAACATGCAAGCCAAGCTCAACACTTTTGTTCACAGTTTTAACCATTATTGGATAATAAAGGAATGGCTCGCCACCTTCTATTGAGACATAGCTAACCGAGCTAATTTTTCTAGCTTCTACCAATATTTCACCGACCTGTTTAAAGGTGAATGTTCCCTTAGCTTTTGGGCTTCCCCAAACAAAGCAGTGATCGCATTCAACATCGCATCGGTATGTAAGTAGAAGATGAATACCTTTCAAATTCAATTCAAACACCAACAGCGTATACTTGCTTAAGCCCTATTTTGAAGTTTCTAAAGAGTTCACATGGAGTTGGGTAAAATATATAATCTGGCTGAAGGTTTTGTGCGTCATTGTGAGAGTAAACGCGGATGGTTTCCGCCAAACCCAAGATCACATGGAAAACCTTAATCCTGCTCGTGATTGGAATATCAGCCTTCTTCGTATACTTGTTTGTCTTGCGTGTGGATATACCAGAAATCATTGCGAAGATTCAGAGTGCAGACATGCCGTTGTATTTGCTAGCGGCATCACTAATCTTCATTGAAATGTTCCTTTACTCAATGGCTTGGCATTCTCTTCTCAACTTTCTTTCAGTGAAACTTTCAATTTTAAAATCCTACCTGTATGTGTGGTATGGAAACTTTATGGACATTATCATTCCAGCAGAATCCATAAGCGGGGAGATTTCTAGGGCATACCTAATTACGAGAGAACATGGAAACGACGTAAGCGGCAAAGTCGCCGCTTCTCTGGTTGCCCACAGATTGATAGGCATGGGGGTTGGTGCCGCAACAATTGGAGCTGGAACAATTATACTTTTAATGGAAACTGTTAACCCATTAATATTCAATTTAAGCCTTTTTGTTGTCACGGCAACCCTATTCTTTATCATCTTACTTATTATTCTATGTGTTAAAGTAGATTGGACATTGAAAATTATAGACCATGTAATTAAAGTTTTTGAAGTTATTGGCGGAAGTCGATGGAAATGGGGATTTGCAAAGGTTAGGGAAGAAGCCGTTAAAGTTGTTGGAATTTTTCGTGATTCAATGAAGGAATATCTTCACGCGCCGAAGGTCGTTTTAACCTCCACACTATTGTCTGCGTTGTCGTGGCTCTCTTATTTGGCTGTGTGCCACATAGTTTTTCTAGCAATAGGCTTTGAAGAACCTTCTTTAAACATGGTCGGCATAATTTTTGTGACGCAGTCTATAGTAATGGCCGTAAAGTCCATTCCTATCGGTGTACCTTTTGAGGTTGGGCTACCAGAAATAACTATGACAACATTATACGTAGTTTTAGGTGTACCCTTCGACGTGAGCGCAACAGCAACAATTCTTACTAGAATTTTGTCGCTTTGGCTAAAGTTTTTTGTGGGATTTGCAATCCAACAGTGGGTTGAAATCTCAGCGATAAAGGCGTCACTTAAGGCTGCCCAAACCGATAAAGGCTAAATTTTGCCTTTTCCTTGTTTAATTAAAGGTGTCGGCAACTGTGAATATTGAAGACGCCTCAATAACCCATCTTGACAGGCTTTTCGAGATTGAGATGGAATGTTTTAAAAGCGAAGCCTTTACAAAACAGCAGATAGCCCAGCTGCTCACAAATCAAAATTGTATAAGCCTAATTGCAAAGGAAAATGACAAAATTATAGGCTTCATCATTGGAATGGTTTATGTCGAGGACAACGTTTTAACTGGACACGTGTTGACCATAGATGTTTCTCCAAGCCACCGCCGAAAAGGTGTAGGAATTAAACTGTTACAAGAATTGGAGAAAATCTTCAGAGATCGACGAGTGAAAGTTTCCCGTTTGGAGGTGAGGGAGGACAATTTAGCAGCATTAAGCCTATACCAAAAACTTGGCTACAAAAAAGTTGGGAAGCTTCATCATTATTATGGGGACGCCCACGGAATACTCCTCGAAAAAACGTTAGCTTAACTTTAAAACTTTAAGCTTTGTTTTCTCGTCAAAGGCTCTCCGTAAGTTTAGGCCTACGCCCTCAATTATGGCTAGTTCCGCTGTAGCACCGACAACCGAACCTTGCATTAGGTGGCCGCCGAAAGCTTTACCCTCCTCATTTGCGGCAACGATGTGTGCGTGAATTATTGTTTCGCCCTTTTCGTCAACAGCAATGTTCCCTGTGCAGGAGGCGATTTCTAAAGGGCCTTCCAACCGGATATACTTGTATTCGCCCTCCTTGTAGTAGCCTAGCACAACGGTTTTCAAGCTTCCAATTACTGTTATTAGGCCGGCCTTCACTCCGCTTTTTTCAGCTCTTTCTTTGATGGCTTCTGCCAAATCTTCCCCCTCAAGTATTCGTGAGAAAATTATCCTTCCGATTTTTCCTTCCAGCATGAACTTTCAACCTCGCGGAGGCTAACTTCGTTGAAGATTTAAATATATAGGTTTCTGAAGTGTCGAACGTAAACTCTAAAAGTATCAATGGTATAATTTGGATGAGGATGAGCTTGAAGGAAGATCATAAAAAGGGCAGGGGAAAGTTTAGGAAGGCAATAGTTGTGCTTATCCGTAACACTACATGGAGATGTGGAAAACTTGAGAGACTAATAGTTAGGCACCTTCACAAGGAAAGCACCGGGCTTGGAAAACCCGGGACACCCTTGACGGACATGCTTCAAAGTTTCAGGTTGTCTGGGAAAAAACGTAATGAGTTTTTAGACGCTATAAAAAGGTTGGAGAGAAGGAATATAGTAAAAATTCTAAGCATGTGAACTCTATTTTTGAAGTTTATATTTCAGGATTTTTCAGTCAGCTTTTTTGCGTTTTCAATCCATTTCTGAGCTATTTTTGGTGAAATCTTAAGTTTGGAGGCTAATTCTTTGGCTGATGCTTTGGCTAGTTCTTCAACATTGTTTATGCCTAAAGCTTTAAGCTGTTCTGACCTTTTTTCACCTATGCCCTTAACCTTAGTTAGTGGTGTTCCAATGGAGGCCTTTATTTCCACGGTTTTTTCCTCAACGGCTTCTGTTGGAGCTGAAGGGGGTGGAGCAAGTTGGGTGGGTGTGGGTGGAGGCGCTGGTGGCGCCGCTGCTTCAGTTTGCACTTTTGCTTTTGGTCTTTGGGTGTAACCAAGCCCGATGAAGAAAAGTCCTAAGACGGTGGTTGCAACAATCCAAAGCTCTATTGGTTGCATCTGATAGACGAGCACTATTCCAGTTATTATAAAGAATATTATAGCTACTGTGTATAGGGCATAATCTGAGCGCATTTTGTCTTTCTCCCTAGCCATCTATGTCTTATGGAATAGTTTAAATAATTTTCTACATAATTCGGAAAAGAAGGCGGATTCTAGGGTCTTTTAACCGTTTACTTTAGTAATTCTTCTTCTGGCGGTGGTTTCTTTATTAATCCTTCCCTCATTAGAACTTTTAGGCTTTCTCTAGCATTCTTTATTATTGAAGTTGCTCTCTCGTAGAGTTCTTGTTTGCTTAGTTTTACTCTGGCTACGCCTTGCTCTATGGATTTTAGGGCGCATGCCACTGCCTCGCGTGGGAAGACCTCCCACTCCTCCATTCTTGGGAGTATGTCCTCCTCATGTATTCCTCTTTCCTCGGCGAATTTCGCAAGCTCTTCTGCGGCTGCAATGCACATGTCATCAGTAACGGTTTTGGCCTTTACGTCTAAGACTCCGCGGAATATTGCCGGAAAGCCCAAACTGTTGTTAACTTGGTTTGGAAAGTCGCTTCTTCCGGTTGCCACAATGCGCGCTCCAGCCTCCTTTGCTTCCCAAGGCCATATTTCCGGTATCGGGTTTGCACACGCGAAGACTATAGCGTTGTCAGCCATTGCGCCGATCCACTCCTTCTTTATTGTGCCTGGTCCCGGTTTTGATGCTGCCACTACGGCGTCTACACCCTTAAAGGCTTCTGATATGTCGCCAGTTCTGCCCTCAGCGTTTGTTATCCGGGCTAGCTCGTACTTCCACGGGTCTTCCTCTTTTGACAGATCTTTTCTCCCAGCATGAATTATGCCCTTTGTGTCAACCATTATTATGTTTCCGGGCTTTACTCCCCATCTTATTAGGACATAAGCTGTTCGGATGTTGGCTGCCCCGGCTCCTATGAGTGTTATTAGGCTTTCTTTAGGTTTTTTGCCGACTATTTTGAAGGCGTTTATTAGACCCGCTAATATAACTGTGGCTGTTCCCTGCTGATCGTCATGCCAGACTGGGATTTGCAGTCGCTTTCGGGCCTCTTCTAAGACGTAGAAGCATTTTGGTTTTTCAATGTCTTCTAGGTTTATTCCGCCGAATGAAGGCTCTATAAGCTCACATGCGCGGACAATTTCCTCCGGATCTTTGGTTTTCAGGCATATTGGGAAGGCGTCAACACCGCCTAAATATTTGAAGAGTAGAGCTTTTCCCTCCATGACAGGCATGGCTGCCTCTGGACCTATATCGCCTAAACCTAAAACGCGGGTGCCATCTGAAACAACAGCCACATAGTTCCAACGGTTTGTCAACTCAAAGACCTTTTCAGGGTTTGCTTGAATTTCTTTACAAGGGGCTGCAACACCGGGCGTATACCATATTGCAAAATCATCTGGGCTTGTTATGGCACATTTTGGCATGACTTGAACTTTACCTTCATAAAACTTATGCATGGGAGGAGCAAGCTGAGAGGGCTTTTTTGCTTTGGCAAGAAGCTCTTCAACAGTGGGTTTTCTTTCCTCTTTTCCAGCTGAGCACATATTATAATCTTCCCCTTTTCTTTAGCGGAGATGTGTTGTTTCTTGCATTATAGCTTTAAGGGTTGCGGTAAAACTTAACAAACCCCTAAAGTTGTATTATGGGCTTTGCGATTCAGATTCGTTGTTCATAACTTATATATCTGGGCGGGAAACCTCGTATTCATATTCTGCGTTAGAGGCGACGGCTTACTCTTTGAGAAACTAGTATGCAAACGTAATCAAAGCATGGCGCGGTCGGGAGGACATGTGGGATGCTCGGAATTTACAAGATTGGCTTTCTGATAGCGGCTGGTTTGACACTGATTTACACCTTTCAAGGTTTTTATCCGAATTTTATCGGCATTTTTTCCAATGCTTTTCCACCAATCATAGCTGGTGCAGCTGTTGTCGTGTCTGGTTTATCTCTGGAGAGATATTGGAGAAAAGCTAGAGGGCAATTTTCTGTTATTTGGCTCTATTTCACGTGTGGGCTGTTTCTTTGGTTTATTGGAGAAGCGGTTTGGGCTGGATATACGCTGATCCTTAGCGTTGAGCTGCCCTATCCATCAATTGCGGACGTTTTTTGGATAGGTGGGTATATACCTCTCTTCATTGGACTATATTTGTATGTTAAATTGTTCGGTCACGCGCTGACAAAGAGAACCGTAGCCATAACTATGTTTGTCATATTCTTCTTAACTATAATGGTCACCCTTGCGTTGCTTACGCCAGTCCTAGGGGCTGAAGAGGATTTAGCAACGATAATCATGGATTTCACTTATCCCATTCTGGATCTTACATTGTTGTCTACAGCACTTTTGGGGTTGATAATTTTTTGGAAAGGGAAACTTGGGAAGTCATGGCTTTTGATTAATGCAGCCATATTGATGAACGCTTGTGCTGACATTTTGTTCAGTTGGACAACCGCACAAAACATATACTATAGCGGACACATGTTTGATGTTCTCTTTGACCTCGCATATCTATTCTTTCTGATGGCCTTCTACGTTCACACAAAAGAGTTTTGAGGTGGGCATGGTGACCCAAAAAATGGAAGCCTTCAAGAGGGCCTTAATGGAAGCTGTCGATGAAGGGTTGCTTATGCTGGGGGAAAACGGAAGGGAAGTCATTTACTTTCGCCTCAGACAATCCTACGCTTTAAAAAAGGAAGATATTCCCGGCCATCCAGAAATTTTTGTCAGATGCTTGAGAAGCATTTTCGGCGCTGGCGCAGAGGTTATTGAGAGAGCCATTATCAAAAGCTTATATAGGAAGCTTGGAATGGAATTCAACGTTAAGAAGGGTTTTGGTTTTTTGGAATATTTAAACGAAGCCCTAAAAGCCTTTGAGGAAGAGCCTGAATTAAGTCTGAGAAAATAGAAGCTAATAAAAGGGTTTTTGATAAACTACGGGATGCAGCTCTTTTGTTTAGTATCTTCTTTGGCGGAACCCGCCTCTTCTCTCCCGTCCGCCGAAGTCTCTTCCACCTCTCCCTCTGAATGGGCGCCTTTGCTGCTCGTAAACTTTTGATGACAAATTGTTTTGTGTGTTTACTTCGACTGTTAATGCCTCTTTTGCGACCTCAAGTGTGCCGTATCTGCCAACGTTTAGACGCATGCTTCCCTTGAATAGGGTTACGTACCCATTTCCTACGCTTATTGTTTCTCCCTCTTTAACTTTGGCTATGTTGTCGTCCCATAGGGTTAGGTAGATGCATCCTGTTTCGTCGCCTATTAGGGCGTCGCAGACCGTGTGGGGTGCTCCATCCCTTCCAGAGGCTACATTCCTAACTTCGCTTTTTGAGACAACCTTCGCCTTTACGTTTACAGCCCTTGAAGCGGGGGTTAATTCGCCTACTTTCACATCTACTGGTTTTCTGCTTCCTGAAAAGCCTTCAACCGTCAAACCTAAATCAACACCTTTTATATCTGTTGCAAGAAGATATTGCCGACTATTCACTTAAGCATTTTGGTTATTTTAAAGCAGCTTTAAACACTTTTAAGTCGCGGCCCCGTAGCCTCCACTCCGTAAGGAAGCTTGTCAGTCCTAAATATGACTAGTTTATCTTTGAACTCTGCCAGGTAAGCGAGAACAAGGCGCTTTCCTTTATCCGTTAGGACATAAACTGGTATTGTTACGCCTAACTGTAAGAGTGCCTTTTTGCCTATTTCCCTTCGAATTATCTTCGAAGCGCTGGCACAAACAACGTCTGCCTCAGCTATATGCTTCACATCCACCTCGCCAACACAAGTGTTGCAGACTGAAAAAATTAAGACGTCAGCCTTTTTATCAGCTTCAAGTTTTCTAATTTCGCTTATGACTTTCGATTGAAAACCAGCCACACTAACAGCCACACGCCTAAACCCTAAATCAAAAGCCCTCTTCACCCCACCAACTTGGTCGATGGAGGCGCCTTCCTCGTCGAGGATAATTCCACCGTCGCTTTTGATTTTCTGAATTATCTCCGGTATTGGCGAAGTCTTCACAATCCCAGTTAAGCGGGCACCAATAGCTTGCACAAGTCTTCCATTAGAGGTTATGACCGTGCCGGCGCCTTCGCCAACAATAACTGCACAGTCAATAAGGTCCTTTTCGAGCCAGACGCGCATCATTTCAGAAGCCCCATAAGCCACAATTGGCTCATCGTTGAATATGCGGTTTCCGCAGCAGAAGCCAAAGCCAGCTATCTTCATCTCAACACTTTTCCGCACAGCCTCAACATCAATCTTTTTAGTGCCATAAAGTGCCTCGTGGAGAGGACAATACTCAATTAATGGTTCGCTTAAAACTTCTATGCCTTTACTTGAAATGCGCACGCGAGCGCCACAGCAGTATATTTCATGCTCGCCCTTAACACACATAGTGTCGGTGCTCCTTAATCGAAGACTTGGAATGCTCTACTGCTCTTTGTTTGTTGCCTCGTTGATCTGCTGCTCCATCATGTGCCCGCGGCAATAAACAAGTGCCTTTTTGACGCCAGGAACTTTTAACGCTTCACGTTTAATGTCCATGGCTAGTTTGAAGGCTATGGGGCAGAAGGGACTTGAAGGAATAAACTCAACTTTTACAACTCCGGGTTCTTCCTCTTTAACGCTTTTAACCATGTGCATTTCAGCGAAGCTTAAACCAGTCTCTGGGTCGACAATTTTGCCAACAGCTTCATACACCTTGCTTTCCAACTCATTCAAACCTAGCACATCCAATTTTGAAATAAAGGGCGGAGATACAATATAAAAAGTTATGGGTTTCTAGCAGTCAGTTTTCTCTGGTACATCCTCCAGCTCAAAGCCATTGTCTGTGGATGTGAAGCTTTAACTTCGTCCAACCGTTGAACAGCTGTGTTATGTGGTGCTTTCAAGACTTGTTCTGGTTTTTCATAGGCTTCCTTGCAGATTTCCCGCATAGCTTCTATGAAGCGGTCTAGTTCTTCCTTCTCGGCGGTTTCTGTTGGCTCGATCATTAGGGCTTCCTCAACAATTAGTGGGAAATAGATTGTTGGTGCGTGCAGTCCATGGTCTAATAGGCGTTTCGCAATGTTTAAGGCTGAAACGCCTGTCTTATTCTTCAAAGGTTTCGCGCTGAAGACGCACTCGTGTTTTCTAGGCTTCTCGCTGTTATAGGGAAGCGCCAAACTCTCAATCTCTTTAAGTTTCCGCATAACATAGTTCGCATTTAAAACGGAAACTTCGGCGACTTCCTCTAGGCCTCCTTGTCCAAGGTTGAGAATATAGGCGTAAGCCTTCAATAAAACGGCAACATTCCCGTAAAAGCACCTAATTTTGCCAATGCTGTAGGGTCTATCATAGTCTAGGCGGTAGCGCTCGCCATTAAAAACAATTCTTGGAACTGGCAGGAATTTTGCTAACTCTTCAGTAACGCCCACCGGTCCAGCGCCTGGGCCTCCTCCGCCATGGGGTGTGCCGAAAGTTTTGTGGATGTTTATATGGACTATGTCGAAGCCCATGTCGCCGGGTCTAACCTTACAAAGTATGGGGTTCAGGTTCGCGCCATCATAGTATAAGAGTCCACCAGCCTCATGAACGATTTTGGCTATCTCCTCAATGTTTTTCTCAAATATTCCAAGGGTGTTCGGATTTGTCAGCATCAAACCAGCAGTCCTGTCGGAGACAGCAGCTTTTAAGGCTTCTAAGTCTACGCAGCCATCATTGTCGGATGGGATTACAACAACATTGAAACCAGCCATAGCTGCGCTTGCCGGATTAGTTCCGTGGGCGGAATCCGGAACAAGCACGTCTTTCCGCTTTTCGAGTTCGCCATTCAGCTTGTGATAGGCTCGCATTATGCAAACGCCTAAAAACTCTCCATGAGCACCAGCAGACGGCTGCAAACAGACTTCAGCTGTTCCCGTTATTTCGGCAAGCCAACGTTCAAGCCTATAAAGAATTTCCAAAATGCCTTGCACGGTGCTCTCATCTTGGTATGGGTGAAGCATGCCTAATTTTGGCAAGCCAGCCAAAAACTCGTTTATTTTTGGGTTATACTTCATTGTACAGCTTCCAAGCGGATAAAGCCCTGAATCAACACCATAATTCATCTCCGAAAGCCGAATAAAATGGCGAACAATCTCAGGCTCTGAAAGTTCCGGAAGCCTTGGCGCATTTTTCCTCTGCAAGTTTTCTGGAATCAACGTATACAGGTCGCCAACAGCCTTTTTAATATCCTCCTCAACGGTTGGTAGGGTGTAGCCTACCCGTCCAGCTTTTCCTAGATTAAATATTATTGGTTCGTCCCATCGAGCTTGTCTAAACATTCTATCCTCACCTTTTTTGGACTATTGTTTCAAGCGATTTGGCAAGAAGCTCAATATCCCCTTTAGAATGGACTTCGGTTACGCAGTACAGAGCCGTTTGACCAAGCTCTGGAAACTCCATTGAAACGTCTTTGCCTCCGTGAACCCCCATGTCGAGAAGCCTCTTATTAACTTCTTTAACGCTTAAACCAGCGTCATCAAAGTTTACGGTGAACTCCTTAAAATGCACAGATTTGAAAATTGGAACTTTTACGCCCCTTATCTTTGAAAGAAGGTGCATGGCGTAATTAGCCTTATACATTATCATTTCGCCAAGCTCCCGCAAGCCTTGTGGTCCCAATAAAGCCATGTAAACTGCTGAAGCCACTGCGCACAAGGCTTCATTGGAGCATATGTTTGAAGTGGCCTTCTCCCTTCTTATGTGCTGTTCTCGGGTTTGTAGAACCATACAGAAGCCTTGTTTATTTCCATCGATGGTTGTTGTTAAGCCTATTATGCGTCCAGGCATTTGCCTAATAAGGTTCATGTCGTCATGGCACGCAAAAATGCCTAAAAGGGGACCGCCAAAATTCATGGGATTTCCAAGGGGCTGAGCTTCGCCGACTACTATGTCTGCGCCGTATTCTCCTGGAGGCTTAAAAATTCCAAGGGATGTTGGGTCGACACCCACTATAAGAAGGGCGTCATGTTTGTGGGCTAGGCTGCCTATTTCATCGACATGTTCTTCAACAAAGCCCAAATAAGAGGGATTTTCTATGTAAACAGCGGCTGTTCTGTCAGAAATTTTGCCTTCCAAATCGTTTAGGTCCAGTTGTCCAGTTTCAGGGTTGTAGGCTATCTCTTTTATGCGTATGTCAACCGGTTCAGCATATGTTTGAAGAGTTGCTTTTCTTTCTGGATGAATAATCCTTGGCACCAATATTTCGTTTCGCCTAGTCACTCTTGAAGCCATACGTGCTGCCTCTCCTAAAGCTGAAGCCCAATCATACATTGAACAGTTGGCAACATCCATGGCTGTTAATTCGCAAATCATGCTCTGATACTCGAAGAGAGCTTGAAGCATACCCTGCGAAATTTCAGGCTGATAAGGCGTGTAAGAAGTTAGGAACTCACTTCTTTGGACGATCTCTTTTACGGCGGCTGGCACGTAATGAGGCCAACATCCAGCGCCCAAGAAAATGGGCATGTCTTCGCATGTCTTGTTCTTCGATAGCAAGGCTTCAACGTGCCTTTTAACCTCAAATTCTGATAGGGCTTCGGGAAGGTTCAGCGGCCTTTTGAGAAGATATTTTTCTGGAATATCTGCATAAAGTTCGTCTATGTTTTTTATACCTACTTCTTTCATCATTTCCTGCTTAATTTTTGGGTTGGAGTTTGGAATATAGGGGTGGCCTTTCTTTTTCAAGCATCTTCCACCATTGAGAATTAAGCACTAAATTATTGAGCAGCCTTTAAGCTTTTCAATTAACTTCTGCTATATAGAATAAAAATCTTAAGGCCTCATGCAGTTTCAGTATTGTATGCCCTTTGTTGTAACCATTTCGGCTGGATGTTTAACATCAACAATCTCGTTTACAAACTCAGCTCTGTCGATCAACTCTTTTGGCGCATATCTCCCAGTTAAAACAACATCTGTTCTCTTTGGAATTTTGTCTAAAAATTCTAAAACCTCTTTTATGTCTAGAAGTTCGCAGTGCAAAGCCAGATTAATCTCATCTAAAACAAGCAAGTGGGGCTTTTTCTCTTTAACAATTTTTTCCGCAAATTTTAGTGCTTTCTTAGCCAGTTTCTTGTCCTCTTCGCCTAAATTGCTGAGCCCATGCCAGCCTTTTCGTCCAAACTGGTAAATCTCATAATAAGGTGCAAGCATCTTTCTAACCTTATATTCTCCAGTGTTTTTCCACCATTTCAAGAACTGAATTATAACCACTTTATGCCTATGCCCAATGGAACGCAATGCCAAACCTAAAGCGTTTGTTGTCTTTCCTGCACCGGTTCCAGTGTAGAGGTAAATATAGCCCAAACAGTTTTCCCACCCATTACTGTTTTATTGTTAGCATAGTTAAGTTTTAAATAGAATGATTCCATTTCATGTTTCTTGGAGCATTCACCAATGAAATATGACTATGAAGCGCTGCTCAAAAGGGCGCGTTCCCAACTTCCGGAAGTAACTTCAAAGCGAGAGAGACTTGAGATTCCAAGCCTCCACTACACTGTTGTGGGAATGCGCACAATAGTGCATAACTTTAAAGAGATTGCTGAAACATTGAACCGGGATCCGCAGCACATTTTGAAGTTTCTGACAAGCGAGTTGGCAACGGCGGCAATAATGCAAGAGTCAAGGGTTATTTTTCAAGGCAAGTTTCCAAGGGAAACCATTGAGAGGCTTCTCCAGAGGTATATGGAAACCTTTGTCATATGCCCTGTTTGCAAACGTCCGGACACGAAGATTGTTAAAGAGAAACGTCTATCCTTCCTCGTATGTGAGGCTTGCGGCGCGAAATCCTCTGTTAGACACTTATAAGAGCGTTTGAAAGTTGAAGTGCTACATGAAAATTCGGAAAATCGGCAATAATGTATTGTTGTCCATCTGCGACGCCGAAATTCTCGGTAAAACATTGCGTGAAGGGAAAATAGTCTTCCATGTGACGGAAGAATTTTATAAGGGTGCTGAAGTGGAGCTTGAAGAAGCCATAGCCATGATAGAAAACTCAACCATCGTTAACATGGTTGGAAAAAACATTGTACGGAAGGCCGTTGAAAAGGGCTACGTCCACCCAGAAGCTATATTAAACATAGAAGGCGTCCCCCACGCCCAAATAGTGAAGCTTTAGGTTTTCCAAGTTTTGTGTTAAGCATACATACTTTTAAGGGAGAAACACGTTTCTTATAAGAAGTGTTTAGGGTTAATGCTTTGAGGTGCTTGGTTGGGAAAGAAGAAGGTCATAAGCGAGGAAGAATTAAGCGAGATGGTGTTACCATCCGGGAACGATGTTTTAGGCGTAGCCGTCAAACTTCTCGGCTTTGACCGTGTTCTGGTTAAGTGTCAGGATGGGAATGAGCGGTTATGCCGCATAAGGGGTAAGATGAAGAGGCGAGTTTGGATTCGTGAGGGAGACGTTGTCCTCGTTTCTCCATGGGATTTTCAATCAAACATTCGAGGAGACGTTATTTGGCGTTATACCCATGCGCAGGCAGAGTGGCTCCGTAAGAAGGGCTATTTGACAATTTAGGGTGTGAATTGTAAATTTGGCTTTTCGAGAGCGTGTTGAGAAAAAGCTCCACGAAGAAGAGAAGGAATACGAGATTGAACAGTTGATGAAGGAGAAGCGAAGCGAGGAATACGAAGTTTTAGAAGAAGTTTTCGACCGCTCAACTCTAATGGTTATATATGATTTTATGAACAGCGGCGTCATAGACAGAATCTATGGTGTTGTAAAAGCTGGAAAAGAATCTCGAGTTTACTGGGGTAAAGACAAGGTTGGAAATGAACTAGCAATAAAAATCTACCTAACAGTTTCAGCTGAATTTAGAAAAGGAATGCTGAAATACATAGAGGGCGATCCAAGGTTTAAAAATGTGAGGCGCGACACACGCTCGTTAATCTTCGCTTGGGCTCAAAAAGAGTTCAAAAATCTTGAGCAAGCATTAGCCGCAAAGGTTAGGGTGCCGAAACCCATAGCCGTGAGAAATAATGTTCTCGTGATGGAGTTTATTGGGAAAAACGGTATAAGTGCACCATCGATGAAAGAGCAACCTCCGAAAA
>JAWAZO010000031.1:0-14781 GCA_038817565.1 Bathyarchaeia archaeon | reverse complement strand
GTGGCTGGGGTCAGCTATACTTACACAATGCCTTCCGCTATTATGCCGAATCAAACAGCACCATTTGAACTTATATTATATCGAAAAGGCCTATATTTTCCAAACTATGATTTGACAGCTGAATCATCCGAATATGCACTTGTACCAGAACTTCACTTTACGCATCTCTTCTCTCCAATAATAATTTACGCTTTAATAACAGTTCTCGTTTGCCGAAAGTATAAGAAGAAAAACCATGCAAGCACCACTCCAACAGGAGGAGAGAATGCATGAAAAAGTTGGACACATGCTTTTATTTTTAGCTATAATCCTTGTCTTAGCAAATTTAACACCACAAACTACCTTATCATCAACAACATCTTCAAATCACGAAAGCGAAACTTTGAATAATTCAGGCGAAGCGAAAATGTCCAGTAAATCAAATTGGTGCATTACGTTATGGAATAAGACATATGGTGGTCCAAACGACGATTGTGCATATTCCATAATTCTTGACTCTCATGGAGGATATGTAGTAGCTGGTTACACGTATTCTTTCGGGGCAGGAGACTGTGACGCTTTGCTGCTAAAAATAGACACAAATGGAAATATTCAATGGAACAGAACATACGGAGGACCGGGACACGATGAAGCACACTCGTTAATCCAAACTAATGGCGGTGGATTCATAATAGCCGGCACCACAAACTCATTCGGTTCCGGCGGTTTCGACGCTTGGTTAATAAAAACTGACCCGTCTGGAAACATGCTTTGGAACAAAACCTACGGCGGATCTGGCAACGATGATGTCTGGCATGTTATTGCCACCGCTGATGGTGGTTTTGCAATTGCAGGCTGGACAACATCATTTGGCAGCGGAGCTGGAGACTTCTGGCTGATTAAAACAGACTCGAATGGAAACATTCAATGGAGCAAGACTTACGGCGGTGTATATTTTGATGCTGCGACTTGCGTAAGGCAGACTTTAGATGGAGGATTCATCTTATCCGGATACACCTACTCCTATGGAGCTGGTGGAGCAGATTTCTGGCTCATAAAAACCGATAATCAAGGAAACGTTCAGTGGAATAAGACATATGGAGGCTCTGACGATGATTACGCATTTTCCTGCATACAAACCTTTGACGGAGGATATGCCATTACCGGTAGTACAAGTTCCTACGGTGCGGGTGTTTATGATTTCTGGATAGTTAAAACGGACCCCCTTGGAAATCGCCTTTGGAACAAAACCTACGGAGGTTTGGGCTACGATGAGGCGTGGTCTATAATCCAAATAACCAACACCAAATTAGCCATAATCGGCTGGACAGAAACCATCAGCACCGGAAACACTGACTGCCAGCTATTAATAATAGACTCCCAAGGAGAAATATTATGGAGTCAAACCCTAGGAGGAAAGAATAATGATTATGCCTATTCCTTTGTCACAGAAATGATAGGATTATACGCCGTCTGCGGTCAAACAATATCGTCTACCGGAGACAGTGATATCCTTTTAGTTAAGATTTGGGCAAGCATCGGAGGAGTAAGCAGAGGTGGAATGGGCTCACGCATGCCCCTTCTTAGATAGATAACAAGCATAACTACCTTTACTAAAGTATTACACGTTGGTTTTCTGAATTATCAGTCCATCTAAAGAGGTTTCTCCGGAAAATACTACTTGCCCATTTATTGTTAGTGTTTCGCATTGAAGGAGATCGTTCCACAATTTGGTTTCGGCTGCGCTTTGCCGTAGTATTTGCTTGAGCTTTTCTACAAGATTGCTTCTCTCAGAGTCTGGTATTTCTAGAAGGTTTATTTTCCTTTTGTTTTTCTTGCTTTTCGCGTTCATTTAGATTTTCACCGGAAAAGTGTTATAGTGTGTCTTAATAAATCAGTTCTTCCGCAGCATGAAATGTTTCATAAACCGATATAAACATCCAAAGCCTGCAGAACTATGGGAAAAATTATAAGCAGCACGTGGTTGGATACATAGCTTATAAAGTGAAAAGCCATGCAAATAGACGCTGTTGAAAACGCTCTATTCTCAGTGACCGTGAATCCACTGCTTAAGGAGCTTATAGGCCGCTTCGACATAACATGCCCAAAGGACGGAGAACTCCTTCTAAACTCCCTTAAAGACTTTCTAGGCGAACCAGTTTCCCTCTGCCCCACATGTCAGCATATAAGCCGCTACATTGCCAAACCTTTCTATGAAATTGGAAGCCGCCTCCTAAAAGCCGATAAAAACTTCATGAAAAGACAGTTTGTTAAGGACAAGTATGGAGGCGCCTGGTTCAAAGGGTTCGGTTTGATGATGAGAGGTATAAGAAAGTATGGCGTACGTGTGCCTTTTGTGCCAGCAGGCCCCTTCGAAATAGTTTGGAATTTCACATATAAATGCAATTTACGCTGTAAACATTGTTATGAAGATGCAGGTGCCGGAAAACTTCCAGAACTATCAACAGATGAAGCGAAACAAGTCATAGACATACTTTCAAAAATCTCTGGGATTGGTTTGCCAGCCCTATCCTTCAGCGGCGGAGAACCACTGGCAAGAAAAGACTTTTTCGAACTGGCAGCCTACGCCAAAAAACGCATACCCTACATCAGCATAGCCTCAAACGGAACACTGCTAACAAAGGATAACGCTAAGAAAGTTAAGGATGCCGGAGTAGACTATGTGGAAATAAGTATAGACGGCGCATCACCAGCAGTACATGACGAGTTTAGAGGCATACCCGGAGCCTTTGAAAAAGCAATTCAAGGCGTGAAAAACTGCGTTGAAGAGGGTATAGACACATGTATCGCAACAGTCCTCCACAGAGATAACCTAGCGGAAACAGAGAAAATCCTACAACTAGCCAAGGAACTCGGTGTCCGCTTCATGCACTTCAATTACATCCCAACTGGAAGAGCAAAAGAACACATAGAACTAGACCTAACACCAGAACAACGTCTCCACGTTTTACATGCCATAGGCAAGGAAATAATCACTTTATACTTACAGGCAAAGGAGGAAGAAGCAAAAACTGGAAAAACAAACATTAAGGTTGACAAGTTTTTCAGCACATGCCCACAATACGCAAGCGTTACCAAAGAGCTAGCCCAACAAATGGGACACAAATTCATGGTCGAAGCCCATTATGCTGCAAAAAAAGGCGTGGAAAACGTCGCTAACTTCCTAGGTGGATGCGGAGCAGGACGCCTATACTGTGCAATTGAGCCAAATGGCGACATAAAACCATGCGTATTCTTCCCAACAAACAAAAACACCGTTTTGGGCAACATATTAAAGGATAATTTTGATGAGATATGGGATAATGACCCATTATTATGGCAGCTAAGAACTAGAGAGAACCTAGAAACTTATGTTGTGGATGAAAAAGAGGTGGGCTGCGGCGTCTGTCCAGACAAATATATTTGTGGAGGTTGTAGAGCGAGAGCCTACAGCTATTTCAATGGAAACGTAAGGGCACCAGACATCGGATGCATCCGCAATGAAGCCTTATGGAAGAAAATAATCAATTTAAGGCTGTAAACCTAGGCTTTGCCCTTTTCTTCTTTGCCAAAGTATGTTGTCCATTTAAGCCTACGCGCATCTCTCTTTAGTTTCAGAGAACTTTTCCTACATTTGCTCGAGCAGAACCAGAAAATCGTCCCGTCATTTTTGACGTACATCATCCCGGTGCCTTGTGGAAATTCATTGCCGCAAAACGAGCATTTCCTAGTTTTTGGCAAGGATGCCGCCTCCAGATATAGTTTGCCTATCTTGTTATCTTTTTGGCTTCCCTTTCTGTCTCTCTAAGCATGAGAATATCCTGCACGCGAACAGGACCTTTCACGTTTCGCGTTATTATTCGCCCCTTATCTTTTCCCTCTAAAATTCGGACTCTGACCTGAGTAATTTCACCTGTCACGCCTGTTCTTCCAATTATTTGGATTACTTCCGCTGGTGTAAGTTCCTCTTCCGCTGTCTCTTTTTCCTTGCTCATTACTTAGCTCCTTTCCTAATCTGTTCAACTCTCTTAATTATCTCTTTAACGAGTCCCCCGGCGTCCCCTTCATTGATTATGCATGCTGAAGCCGCTGAGACATCTATACCAACAGCATCTCCAAGTTTTTCCTTGCTCGGAACATAAACGTACGGGATTTTTCTCTCTTCGCAAAGAAGCGGTAAGTGAGCTACCACCTCTGGTGGATCAACGTCCTCTGCTATAACTACAAGTTTTGCCTGTCCCCTTTCAACAGCTTTGGTGGTCTCATTTGTCCCTTTCCTCACGGTTCCAGTTTTTGCGGCTATTTGTAGGGCTTCATAGGCCGCATCTGCAACTTCCTTCGGGACCTCAAATTTTACATAGAACGGTTTTGACATAAGCCTCACCCTCAAATGCACAGTTTAATCAACAATACCCATTTATGAATGTTTCGACTAAACTAGCGAAAACTTCTATACGCAAGGTAACGTAGAAAAGTTTAAATAACATGTTACGTTTGAACCCTTTTGTTTTTCGAGGGGAACATGAAGGGTTGATTAGGTTAGGTCGAGTACTCCATTTGAGTCCAAACAAGAATGTCATAGTAAAAGCCGAAAACACTCCAAGAATAGGTGAAGTCGTGGTTGATGAAGATCTAAGGCATGTTGGTGAAGTTTTCGACATTTTTGGTCCGGTTTCCTCACCGTATGTGGCTGTGAAACCAAAAATTGTTAAGCCTGAAGTTTTGGTCAACAAAGTGTTGTATGTTCTCCCCTCGAAAAAGGGAAAGGAGAGAAAATAAATGGATGATGTGGATGTTGGGGATGCAAGCCCAACATCAACTCAACAGGCAAAGGTACAGTCGTGCCCTGAATGCGGAAGCACAAGATTGATGCGTGATTATGAATGCGCAGAACTTGTTTGTATGGATTGTGGTTATGTCATAGCCGCGAAAATAGCTGACAGAGGGCCTGAATGGCGCGCGTTTGATGACGAGCAGAGAGCCAAAAGAACAAGGGTTGGTGCCCCCTTAACATACACAATTCATGACAAAGGCTTATCAACAATGATTGACTGGCATGACAGAGACATTTATGGAAAAGGCCTGTCTCCCGGACAAAAAGCCCAAGTCTACCGCCTCAGAAAGTGGCAAAGAAGAATAAGAGTTTCAGACGCCACTGAACGTAACCTCGCTTTTGCGTTGTCTGAGATAACAAAAATTGCTAACAATTTAAATCTTCCAAAGAACATTTTGGAAACGGCATCCCTGATCTACAGAAAAGCTGTTAAAGAGAGGCTCATAAGGGGCAGGTCAATTCAAGGGGTTACATCAGCCGCGATTTATTTGGCTTGTAGGCAGTGTGGCCTGCCTAGAACTCTGGAAGAGATAGCCCAAGCATCAAACGTGAACAAAAAGGAGGTTGGGCGCAGTTACCGCTTCTTAATAAAAGAACTGAACTATTTTATTCCGCCTCTGAAACCAAGCCAATATATAACTAAATTCTCAAATCAGCTGACAATGCAGGGCAAGGTTGAGGAAATAGCCCACAAAATTTTGGCGGCGGCAAAAGAGCTAAAACTCACGTCTGGACGGGGGCCAACAGGAATTGCTGCGGCGGCTAGTTATATAGCTTCAGTGCTTACTGGGGAGAGGAAAACTCAGAGGGAGATAGCCGAGATAGCGCAAGTAACGGAAGTTACTATTAGAAACCGTTACAAAGAGCTTGTTGAACGGCTAATGTTTCAGATGAGCCTTTAGAGGACTTAAAGAAGCTTTCAGAAAAATTCCTCTTCTTGTCGGCAACATTCTTCACGTGTCTTCTCCTCTTTTTTCGTTTCGCCGCTCAGAAGTCTTGGAACGGTTCTACTAAGTTCTTCTAGAATATCCTTTGGAATCTTGTCTCTTAAACCTTTGATTTCTTCTTTGAGCTTATTGACCTCCGCTTCTAGAGCCTTGGCTTTTTCGCTTAACTCTAAAACTTCCTTAAGCTTGTCCCTCTCCTCTAAGAGCGTGCGCCTCTCTTCCTCAAGCGCTTTGATCTTCTCCTCCAATTTTGCTTTCATTTCGATAACCCGCATTTTCCACCACCGATTTAATGTATTGGTGTCTCTGCGAATTAATAATTTGCTACAAAACACATTTTAGTCTCTTAGAAGCAATAGTTAATAGGGCGGTAGTTTGGTTAAATGTCCTAAATGTGGAGGAGATGTAACCACTCCAGTTAAGACATGGACTATTTCTCCACGAAAACCAGAGGAAGGGGCGGCAAAGCTTATGGGAATTTTCGAATGTCCCGGTTGCAAGGCTAGGTTCAGAGCAGCTGTTGAATCCGAAGCGAGGGTTGAAGAGACAGTAAGTATTAAAAACATGGTTGAAAGAATTAAAGTCATTAAGGGTGAACTTATGCAAACCTTAAAGAACTTGCGGGAAAAAATAAAAACGTTGGAGACTGAACGGGCAAACCTCATGATTGAAATTGAAAAATTGAAAAAGGCGGCGGAGTCGAAAGTTAGCGCATTAGAAAGCGAAGTAAACATGCTTCGAGAAGAAGTGAAATCCCTAAGAGAGCTGCTTGGCTATACAGAAGAAAAATAAGGATATAACAGCAATTAAACAGATACTACGTGTTGCAGTTCAAGACTGCAAAAACTTTTTGTAATATTCTTGAGCTTTTGCCACAGCTTTTTCCGGGTTCTTCAAAATGGGATAACTTGCCCCAGGTGAGAGTTTCTCACATTTGCTGAAGTATTCGACAACTTTTTTAACATTCCCCTCGTAGATTGCTAGTCCTCCAGCAATCTGATACCATAACTTTGCTCTGGTGACGTCTTTTTCTTTTTCGAATTTCTTGGCGTTTTCCGCAGCTTCTTCCATAGAGACACCGATTTTCCTTGGATCGAGAAACATCACGTTGACTAGAGCCTCGTAAGTTTCCTTGTCATCTCCGCAAAGTTGTTCAAGGTCTGTCATCTGTCTAGCTTCAACTGTGGTTTTTGCTTCTTCCTTCTTTTTTCTTTTAAAGATGTCCAGCAAGCCCATAATTTTCCTCCTTCAGCTATTTGCTCATTAAGTTTTCCATAGCTGATTATTCATTTATGCGATGACTAACTTTAAAGGTTTGTCTGTGCATATGTGCTTTTATGCCGTACAAATTCACGTTTGACCTTTCAAAAGTACCACGATTTTTCTTTGCCGAGGTAGCTAAAACTGTTTATGAAAAAAAGATGCATAAGAGGATTAGTGACGTGTTACAAGACGTTATTAAGAAGTTTAGGATTCAAGAGGCAACGGGCTTAAGTTTGTCTGATGCTATTCAACTTTTAGAAGACTTTGTTGATATGGAGGTCAGAAACCTTTTAGAAAAAGAGAGTTTTAAGAAAGCTAAGAAAAAAGCGTTGTTTTTGCCCCATTGTTCCAGGAAATATATGGATAACAGATGCAAAGCCACATTTGAACCAAGCATACCCTCATATATCTGCGCACACTGCTCCCCCGATTGTCTGATTAATGAGGCAGTTTCAATAGCCGAGAAAAAGGGATACGACGTTTACATAGTACCTGGTGGTTCATGCATTTACAAGATTTTGAAGCTTAAACATTATGATGGTGTTGTAGGAGTTGCTTGCGGTGAGGAGGTAAGACTGGCCGGAGAAACACTATCAAAAATGAATGTTGCAGGTCAAGCTGTTCCTCTGCTTAAAAACGGTTGTGCCAACACATATTTTAGCATCGAATCCTTAATGCAAATCCTTTAAAGAGAAAAATGGTGGGTTATTTTAGCGAGGCGGCCTTTTTATTTCTTTTCTTCTTTAGCTTTTTTCTTGGTTGCCTTCTTCTTGCAAGCCACAATTCGCACCTCAAAAACAACAATTTAAAAGATTAAAACTGGCATTATATAACTTTTTATCATTATACTTGTAAATTACGGGTGGAATTTGCTGGAAAATTTTAGGATAAAATGTTACTTTACTATTTCTCGCTTTTTCCATCTGAGATTTTTGCTGCGGCATTTTCGACATTTAACAGCAGTTGTGGCGTTTCGCGCACCACACTCTCTGCAAATTTTCACATAGAGCCTACGCTGCTGGGCCAGAGTTTTTTTAAATGGATCCATTATTGGCATCTGGCTTCAACCCGTCTCTTTGCAGCTACAACAAACACAATGTGCATCCAAATATACTTTATGCTAAAGCCTAACGTTTTATCAGTTTTTCAAGCATTGCAGCTACATCGCTGGGTTTTTCAGCTACCTCAACACCGGCTTTTATAAAGGCATCTATTTTGCTTTCGGCTGTTCCAGTCCTACCCATTATTATTGCTCCGGCGTGTCCCATGCGTTTCCCAGGAGGGGCTGAGCGCCCGGCTATGAAGGCTACGACTGGCTTTGGGTATTTCGCTTTAGCTATATATTCAGCTGTAAGTTCTTCTAAATTTCCGCCTATTTCTCCTATCAGGGCTATGCCTTCTGTCTTAGGGTCTTTTTCAAAAAGTTTTAGGACATCTATAAAGTTTAAGCCTACAATCGGGTCTCCACCCAAGCCTATGCATGTGGATTGCCCCATTCGTTTTTTAGTTAAACTAGCGGCTATTTCATATGTTAGTGTCCCGCTTCTTGAAACCATGCCTATACTTCCAGGCTTAAAAATGTGGGCTGGCATTATTCCAAGTTTACATTCACCTGGCGTTATTATTCCTGGAGTGTTTGGCCCGATTATTGTTGCATTAACTTGTTTTGCATATGCCATAACATTAATGGCGTCTTTGATTGGAATATGTTCGGTGATTATGACAACTGTTTTTATCCCGTTTTCTAGGGCTTCTAACACAGCGTCTGCCGCTAGGGGCGCCGGAACAAATATTATTGAGGCATCAGCTTGATGATGCTCTAGGGCTTCCTCAACAGTGTCGTATACGGGTACGCCGTGGACTTTTGTTCCACCTTTACCCGGTGTTACGCCTGCAACTATTTTGGTTCCGTATTCTAGCATGAGTTTTGTGTGGAAACTCCCCTGTGTTCCTGTTATGCCTTGAACTATAGCTCTAGTATTTTTGTCTACTATTATCCCCATTTTACACCCCGCCTTTGACTATTTCTACTACGCGTTGGGCTGCTTCCTCCATGCTTTCCAGCACATATATTCCAGCTTGGGTTAGTATTCGCTTTCCTTCCTCCTCATTTGTCCCAACGAGTCGAATGACCAACGGTTTCTCTATGCCCAGCTTTTCCTTTGCCGCCAAAACCCCTCTTGCAACTTCGTCGCAGCGGGTTATCCCGCCTAAAATGTTTATAAATAGGGCTTTAACATTCGGGTCTGAAAGCACAATTTTTAGGGCTGCCGCTATTTTTTCCGACGGAGCACCGCCGCCCACGTCTAGAAAGTTAGCTGGTTTTCCGCCGTAGAGCTGTATGGCATCTAATGTTGCCATTACTAAGCCAGCTCCATTGCCTATTACGCCTATGTCTCCATCAAGTTTTACATAGGCTAGATCGTTTTTTGCAGCCTCAATTTCTTGCGGTGAGAGTTCACTCTCCAAAATCCTTTCTTTAAATTCTGGGTGACGGAACAAGGCGTTATCATCAATTATTATGCGGGTGTCAACAGCAACAAAATTTCCATCTGGGGTTTCAACGAGAGGATTCATTTCAATGAGTTCGGCGTCATAATCCATGCCAGCCCTATACAGACCATGGAAGATATTTCCAAGCAGCGACAGTTGGTTTCCAGCGTATCCCATGCGCTTGGCTATCTGTCTTGCGTGGTATGGTCTAAAGCCGCATTGTGGGTTTATGGGGAACCTTATGACCTTTTCCGGGGTTTTTGCGGCAACCTCTTCTATATCCATTCCGCCCTCTGGTGATGCAATTGCAATATAACTTTGGGAAAATCTGTCAACGGTCATGCCGAAATATAACTCTTTTTTGGCTTGTATTTTCTCTTCAACCCAAACACTTCGGACCGGTATCCCCTTGATTTGCATGCTAAGTAGTTTTTCTACAGCCTCTTCTACCTCGTTTACTGAGTTTGCAAAAAGTATTCCACCAGCTTTTCCTCTTCCAGCAACTGGAACCTGGGCCTTTACAACTAAGGGCGGGTTAAGCCTTGAGGTTATCTCGCGAGCTTGGGCTTTGTTTGTAACAAGTTCCCCTCTTGGTATTGGAATGCCATATTTTGCAAGCACTTTTTTCGCTTCATATTCGAGAAGCTTCATTTAGACATCTCCTTGTACTGTCATTTTATGGATTCTATTGCAACATAGGATTTTGTATCCTTTATGCCTTCAATTGCAGATAACTTCCTTAAAATCTCGTTGAGTTTATCTCTTTCAACAATCAGCACGGCGTCAACGTCGCCTGCAACTCTGAAAGCCTTTTGTACGGCTGTTTCTTTAATTTTTTCGTAAACTTCGCTTCTTTTTGGCGGATAAACCTTAATGAATATGAAGGCTGGTGTTGATGATACACCTAAGGCGTTTAACCCTTTTTCTGTAACATCTATAAATCCTCTTCCTGTTCTTATGTAGTTTAGGTCTCTGAGCTTTTTTAGGTGGAGGTTCAATGCTTGTCTACTTATGCCTAATTCCTTTGCTAGGTCGCTTTGTCTTGTGCGTAAAGTGTATGTACTTGTTGCTTTCCCCTTTTCGTATAGCATTTTAAGCAGCTGAATTGAGCGCCTTGTTAGTGTCTCCAAGTTTTTAACGCTTCTTTAAATTTTATTAGGATGTTAGGAGTTTACAATAGTATGGGTTATTTAAGCATTTGGCAAGTTTTGACGTGTTTAAAACTTCCAAGATAGGATATTTCAAAGCTGTGTTAGAGTTAAAACCGTAATGTATTTATTTATGGATAAAAATGGTTATGAAGCCATAGAAAAAGTGGAAACAAGGAGTGAGGCGGTCCAAAATGTCTGAAAGCAACTCAGTGTTGATCGGAAAGAAGCCAGTAATGAACTATGTACTGGCTTGCATAACCCTCTTCCACGGCGGAGCAAAAGAGGTAAATGTTAAGGCAAGAGGGAGAGCCATAAGCCGTGCTGTCGACGTCGTTGAGGTCGTTAGGCGCCGATTCCTACCAGATGTTAAAATTAAGAAAGTAGGTATCGGAACTGAACAGGTGGCACCCAGAGAAGAGGGTGGCACGCCTACAAACGTCAGCACCATCGAAATAACGCTGGAACGCTGAAGCGTCACGACTGAACTTTCCAAAGCTCCGCCGCCCCTCCTTTATTTGTGGAGGGCATCTCCTAGTGAAGACCGTATTGTGTAGTTTCTGTTTAAAGAGCGGAATCTTATGCCAAAAATGTTCGGAGAAAGTCAAATCTGGCGAAGTGTCAGAGCTTGATTTAAAAATTGCCCGTTTACTCCTATTATTAGAGGAAACTTATCCTTCACTCCAAAACGTTTATTTTTATAAGGCTGTGGATGCTGGAAAAACATTAGCCATTCTCGTTGGGAAAGGAGATGTCCCCCGTCTTCTTGGGTATGGCGGAAAAATAATTAAGGCGTTGGGAGAGAAAACCGGTAAGTCCATTCGGGTTTTGGAGTATGGTGTTGACGATAGGAAGTTTTTGGAGGACTTGTTCGCCCCTTTAAGCATAGTCACCATAAACACTATTTGGCTTCCAGACGGGACAACTGAAACTCGGGTTATTTTGAGAAAAAGGGGAGGAAAACAACCGCCCTTTGATGTAAAGGCTTTAAAGGAAATTGCTCGTAAAGTTCGCAACATGACATTACGCGTTGAGTTTACAGATTAGTGGGCGTGAACATGAAGTTGGATCCTATTGGAGACTGGCGGAGAACCCACTACTCTGTTGATGTTCGACCGGAGCTTGATGGGCAAGAGGTCACTCTTTTCGGCTGGGTTCAAGAAATTCGTGATTTGGGCGGGATAATTTTCATAATATTACAGGACCGCGAAGGAACTGTGCAGATAACCATTCCACGGAAGAAAGCGAGTAGCGAAGTTTTGTCGAAGGTTGACGCCTTGCAAAAGAGATACAGTATTGGCGTGAAAGGGGTTATAAAGAAAACTGAAATTACACCCAGAGGGGTCGAAGTTATCCCGAAGGAGATTAGAATTTTCAGTACAGCTGCATCTCAATTGCCAATAGACATTACTGGTAAAGTGCCAGCACAGTTGGAGGTTCGACTTGATGCCCGTGCTTTGGACCTTTGTCGTGAAGAAAGCATAGCCATCTTTAAGATTCAGCACACAGCTGTTGAGGCGATACGCAGTTTCCTTTTTGAAAGAGGGTTTATAGAGGTTCACACCCCTCGCATAATTGCTTCAGCTACGGAAGGTGGTGCAGCGCTTTTTCCCGTAGATTATTTTGGAAAAAAGGCTTTTCTTGCTCAGAGTCCCCAGCTCTACAAGGAACAACTTGTCATGAGTTTGGAAAAAGTCTTTGAAGTGGGTCCGTTTTTCAGAGCTGAAGAGTCCCATACTCGGCGGCATTTAAGCGAGTTTGTTTCAATAGACATTGAACAAGCTTTTGCTTCAGCTGAGGATGTTATGCAATTGCTGGAGCAGCTTATGCAGCATACGTGTAAAGTTGTCCGCGAAAAATGTCAAAAAGAACTGGCAACGTTAAACCATCATGTAGATGTGCCTGAAATCCCTTTTAAACGCTTAACTTACGATCAAGTCCTTGAAGACTTGAAGAGGGAGGGCATAGAGATACCGTGGGGTGAAGACATACCAACACCAGCCTTTAGAACATTGGGCAAAATTCATCCATACTTTTACTTTATTACAGATTGGCCGACGAGTTCTAAGGCCTTCTATATAAAGCCCAAAGATGATAATCCAGAAATTTGCGAGGGTTTTGACCTTATGTGGCGTTGGATTGAGCTTTCTTCCGGTGGAACCAGAATAGCCTCAAAAGAGCTTTTAATAAAGCGGTTAATGGAGAAGGGATTAAATCCGGAATCTTTTAAGTGTCATTTGCAGGCTTTTGATTATGGCATGCCGCCTCATGCTGGTTGGGCTATTGGGTTGGAGAGGCTTACAATGATGTTGACGGGGAAGAAGAACATCCGCGAGGTCACGCTTTATCCAAGGGACAAGTTTAGGCTAACACCATAACAATTTAGGCTGTTGGAAAAACCTAAATTTACTACCCCTCTCTAGATTTTAGATTTTCCCTACAGAATTTGGTTATGTTCTTACCTTTATTTTCGCCTCCCCCTTCCCTCTAGGATTTTGCCCTTTTTACTGGATTTGCGAGCATGATTCTGCTTTCAAAGATTTGATTTAAACTTGTTCTAAAAGTTGATAAAGAGGCTTTTATTTTATCCCCCGAACATGGGAGAACACCTAAAAATAGCGTGCGGAGTCTTCGGTGTAATAAACTTTGAGAGACAGCCTATATTTCCATACGTATACTGGGGTTTGAGGGCTCAAAATCACAGAGGACATCAGTCCCACGGTTTTCTCACATATGCTGATGGAAAATTTTATGTTCATAAGAGCTTAGACCTTGTCCCGAAAATAAAGACAAGCGCCATTCAAGAATGGTTTGGGCGCCTTCCCGGGCATATTGGGATAGGCAATGTTAGATATACAACTTCTGGGAAAACCGATGAGAAGTCTTTGATTAGGGGCACCCAGCCTGTTACAGCTTCTAAAAACGGTTTTAGGTTGGCTATCTCCTTTAACGGCAATGTTGTTAATACTTTTCAGCTTAAAAGGGAAATAGCCAAAGAGTTTCCGAACTTCTCTTATGAATGTGACGCTGACCTTGTCTGCCATAAACTTTTGATAGAGCTTACAAAGAACAAAGACCTCGCCACCGCAGTGAAAACTTGTATGCAGGAAATTGAAGGCGCCTTCTCAGTTGTCGGGATAACCGGAGAAGGCGAGTTTTTTGCCTTCAAAGATCCCCATGGCATAAGACCCCTCTGTGCTGGTCATAGCAGTGATGGGAAGACATATGCCTTTTCGTCCGAATCTGTTGGCTTAGACATAAATGGTTTGGGGCGGGACTTTGAGGTTGAACCGGGCGAGTTCATAACCATATCAGAAAACGGGTTTAGACGTGAAAGGCTTGTGGGTTCTAAACGGAAAGCCTTCTGTGCTTTTGAATTTGCCTATTTTGCAAGGCCAGACTCCATTTTTGACAAGAGGTACGTTTATGAAGTGCGGGAGGAGTTTGGGAGGAACCTTGTTAGGGAAAACCCGGACATTGTTAAGGATGCTGACATGATTATTTCTATGCCGGAAACAGGCGACGATGCAGCGATGGGGGTTCATGAAGAGTCCGGCTTAAGGTGGGAGAGGGCGACCCGCAGACATCGCTATGTGACCGAGCGAGCCTTCATACTGCTTAACAAGGAACGTTACGCCACAATAGACAAGAAAATCAACATCCTAGCCTCAAAGGTAAATGGTAAAAGGGTTATAGTTGTGGACGACAGCATTGTCCGAGGCGACACAACACGCATTACTGTAGAGAAACTCCGTAGAATGGGCGCCAAAAAGGTTTACTTGTTTGTGACTTTCCCGCGCATAGTTGGTCCATGTTTTTACGGAATAGACATGGCAACCTATGGGCAGCTCATAGGCGCAAAGCATACGCCCGAAGAAATAGCAAAAATTATAGGCGCTGATGCTGTCTGCTACCAGTCGATTGATGGACTGGTAAGGGCTACCGGTTTTAGAAGGGACGAGTTATGTTTAGGATGTTTGACCGGCGAATATCCAACACCGTTGGCTCAGAGGATTGCTGACGAAATGAAAAAGAGATTTTTGGAAGGGCTCGAGGAAACTGGAAGGCTTTATGAAATCCCAGAGATTGTTGAAGGTGCCTGCGGCAAAAAAGATTA
>JAWAZO010000030.1:0-15124 GCA_038817565.1 Bathyarchaeia archaeon | reverse complement strand
ATAATTTATGAAGGAACTCATGAAAGCATTGCATCGCTCCCAGGAATGAAGGAAAAAACCATAATATTGGATGGTTTTTCAAAAACCTACGCCATGACCGGTTGGAGGCTCGGCTATGGAGTTATGCGGAAAGACCTAGCTGAAAAGATCACCCAGTTGATGATTAACTCAAATTCATGCACATGCGCCTTCGTTCAAATGGCTGGAGTTGAAGCCTTAAAGGGTCCACAGGACTCTGTTGAAAAAATGGTTGCAGAGTTTAGAAAAAGAAGGGAAGTAATTGTTTCAGGATTGAACAATATTAAAGGCATAACATGCAAGAAGCCTAAGGGGGCCTTCTACGTCTTCCCAAACATAAAGGGTACAGGGAAGAAATCTAAAGAATTCTCAGATTATTTGCTTAACGAGGCTGGCGTGGCGGTTTTGCCAGGCACCTCTTTTGGAAAGTATGGCGAGGGATATTTGCGTATATCTTTTGCAAACTCTGTTGAGAACATTAAGAAGGCCTTGGACCGTATAAGTAAGGCTGTTGAAAAACTGAAAAGCTGAGTTTCAGCCTTTAATCTTCTACTTTTTCACCTATCATTGTTTCAACGATTTCTGAGGCTAGCTGTATCAGGTTATTTGCTTGCTTTACAGCTTTTTCCTCATTAACTTCTTCTAACTGCGCCATTTGCTGCATCATCCCCTCAATTTCTACTAGGCACCTTAATACTGGGTCGTTTCCAAACTGCATTTTTTCAACAGCTTCCCTCACAACGTTTTCTATGAAGGCTGGTTCCCCTAGGCTATAGTATATGGCGTTTCTAGCCTTTCTTATGGCTTCTAAAATGAGGCTTGAAGCCATATAGGGCATCTTCCTCGCGGCTTCCAGTTCTGCTTTTGCTTCACGCAAGTATCTTAAAGCCCATCCACGCCTATACTGGTCCATCATAGCCTACAGTCACGCCCGCCCTTTCTAAAATGGAGGGCAGTCTAATAAAGTTACTCGCCTTCTTCTTTGCCTTCGTTGGATGGAGGTGTTTCCATGCCAGAATAAATATGGGTTATGTATCCAGCAATCTGATTTCGCACACGCGTCGTTGTTCCCTGCAAAAGCATGGCGACGGCACGTTTGTTGTCTTCAAAGCTGCTGGAAAACTTGTTTGGAAAACGCCTAATAAGCTCTTTTGCTATGCGTTTAATGTGTTCTGTGCGAACTTTTCCCAAGCTTCATTGTCCCCCAAGCATCCTTGTCAGCGTCTTCTCACACCACACCACGCCAGTTCAAAGTGAACATTCATAACAGAAAGGCTAAATTTAAATTTACGCGTCTCTAACCCTTCGAATTTATCTTCACTCCAAAAAATTCCTCAAAATTCCTAACTATTTGGTCCGCAGCTTCTTCAACGCTTACCCTTTTAATTTCAGCTATCGCACTTACAACTTTGGGAACAAAAGCCGGAGTTGTCATTTTCCCATCGAAGGGGCTTTTAAAATAACGCACTGGCCCATCAGTTTCTGTTAAAAGATTTGTCAATGGTGCCTTTTTGACGATCTCGCGTATGCCATTTGAGTAGGCTGTTGGCGGCCCCTCACTGATGTAGTATCCCCTCTCAATGGCCTTTGGCAATACACTTATAGGGTTGCTGAACCAGTGTAGAAGAACCCTTTTCAAATTGTAAGATGGAAGCGTGTCCACTATGTGCGCAGTTGTTCCACGAGAATGAATTATTACTGGCAGGTTTAGTTTTTCAGCTAGACGCAACATTTCATCAAAAACCATCAGCTGCTTTTCCCATATTTTCTCATACTTGTAGTCTAGGCCGACTTCACCTATGGCTATTAGGGCTTTATTTTTCCTCTGTTTCATTACGAGTTCCTTTGTTTTTTGAAGTTCCGCCTCCGTTAACGTGTTTACATTCCACGGGTGAATTCCTAAAGCTGCATAAACCATTCCATCATAGCGTTCAGCAAGCTCAAGGCTTTTTATGCTTGTTTCCAAGTTCATGGAGTTAGAGACTAACGCCACCACATTGGATTTTTTGGCGTCTAAAATGATTTCCTCAACCTTCCCGGCGTATTCCTCATCTGATAGATGGATGTGAGCGTCGACAAACCTTAGAGGCTTCATAGCGTACGCCACTTTGAGCATAAAACTACAAGCCTAAACATTTATAATTTCCTCTCTCAAATAAAGAAAGTTTGTTTTTGATGCCAAATTTTGGAAGATAAGATGCAATAAACGTTAAATATTGCTTTAAATAGAGAAAGAGGCTACGGAGGAGTCTTTATGGCGGATTTAGAGTTAGCAATTGCCCCAATGCATAGGCTGTGTAAGAAGGCTGGAGCTGACCGCGTAAGCGAGGCGGCTGCAAGAGAGCTTGCAAAAGCCCTAGAAGAGATAGGAATAAAAATAGCCAAAGAAGCCTTGGACTTTGCAATGCACACTGGAAGAAAGACCATAAAAGCTGAAGACATCGAAATTGCCGCTAGAAAAGTTATGGGTAGATAACAACCGTTTTTCCCTTCTTTCTTTTTAAATATGCCGTTACAGCCAGCAATGTATATAAGAAGCGAAACTGGAATCTATCCATAGCTTAAAACCGTTTAGGAGATGCCTATTAATGGGTGGTAAAAAGAAGCTTAGCTTAAAACAGATGGAACGCATGCAAATGCGGAAGGCTGAAGAGGAGAAAAAGAAGAAGGAAAAAGAGAAAGAAAAGGCGGTAAAAGAGAAAAGGCCGGCTGGGATATTTATACCGGACATTAAAGGCGAGAAAGTTCTCGACGAATTAAAGAAAATGCGGGTTTTGACGCCCTACACTGTGGCAACTCGCTTCAACATCAGGATAAGCGCAGCGAAAGACTTTCTTGAACAGCTTGAGGAAAATGGTTTAGTCCAACTGGTTTCTGGAAACCATGACATTAAAATATACAAAGCCGTAGGTTAAACATCTGTTACATAACACCGACTAAAATTTTCATTGTTGGAGTTGACTGTTTGAATTTTCCAAAAAGAGTGTACACCACCAATGAGGTCAAGGAAGCTGAAAAACTTGTTAGAAAAGGGTATAGGCACCACCTGGCAGTTAAGGGAAGCCCTGATTTTAGGCAAAAGGTTAGAGCTGCATTGAAGCTTGTTAAGACTGCGGGTTACCACGATTTTTTGAGATCATACATCAAAAGCATAATTGAGATTGACGGTTTTACACAGCTAAGGGAGTCTGAAGCCTCCATTTGGGCGAATAAGTATGCAGTGGCAAATCCGGTTGACGCCGCAAGCCTTTTTGTGCAGAAAGCACATCACATGAAAGAATATCTTGAAGGAAAAATGTATTATGGGGGAGAAGCTGAAAGGCGCTCAGTTGAGAAACGAATAGAGTTTCTTGAAACATTAAAAAAGAAGACCCGGAAAAAAGATGTTAAGGAAGAGTGTGAAAGGCTTTTAAAAAGTTGGAGTGAAAGCGTATACCTATAACTTTTCAACCTTAATGGTTGTTCCGCTTTTCACCTTGCTGAAAAGCTCAAGATTTTTGGTAACTTTACCTAAAACATTAACTGGACTGTATGGTTGGGATTCGCCAAAAAATATGCATAGGGCGCTTCCCATGGGCCAGAAGGCAATTGTGCCTTTTTCTACTGTGCTTTTTGCTTTTTCCTCCCCCATTTTTACTGGAATTTCAAAATAGACCTCCTCTTTCCATAGGGCTGCTCTACCCTCTATTGGAAGTTTTCGGATAATCATGTCTACTGTTCTTGGGGCTAGGTGGCGGATGAGCTCGCCTTCCGCTTCTCCTAAACCATCAATAACGAATTTTATTTTTACTCGTGAGATTTCGCCTTCTTCATTTTCCATGCTTCTGCACTTTCCCAAGGAAGTCTTCCAAAACTTGCTCTAGGGATAATGGTCCCAAAATTTTGAGCTCGTATTTCACCCTAACCGTCGGCTTGTTAATTTCCATAACTCTTCTTAAATCTACGGGTGTTCCAATAACAACAACGTCGCATGGCGTCTTAGTAATTGTTTCATTAAGCTCCTCAATCTGTTTCTCTCCATAGCCTAAGGCTGGCAGAACTGCCCCAAGGTGAGGGTACTTTTCATAAGCCTCCTTTATTGAGCCAACGGCGTAGGGTCTCGGGTCAGCTATCTCGCTAGCGCCAAGTTGTTTCGCTATTATTGTAGCCGCACCGTAAGGCATGTCTCCATGGGTTAATGTCGGACCATCTTCAATGACGAGTGCTCGCTTGCCCCTAATCAGCTCCGGTTTGTCAGCGGTTATGGGAGATGACGCTTCAAGTATGAGGGCGTTGGGATTAACCCTTCTTATGTTCCCCTTAACGAGATTGACGTTTTTGGGGTCAGCTGTGTCAACCTTATTTATTATTACAACGTTCGCCAATCTAAGGTTAGCCTCTCCTGGATGATATGTAATCTCGTGTCCTGCCCTGTGAGGATCTGCCACAACTATGTGGAGGTCCGGCTTATAGAAGGGAATGTCGTTATTTCCGCCGTCCCAGACGATTATGTCTGCCTCTTTTTCGGCTTCTCTTAAAATTTTCTCGTAGTCAACCCCAGCGTATACAACTACTCCATTGTCTATGTGGGGCTCGTATTCCTCTCTTTCTTCAATAGTGCACTCGTATCGGTCGAGGTCTTCATATGAGGCGAAGCGTTGGCAAATCTGCTTGCGCAAGTCGCCATAAGGCATTGGATGCCTAATAACTACAACATTTAAGCCTTTACTCTTCAAGATTTTGGCTACTTGCCGTGACGTTTGGCTTTTTCCAGAACCGGTTCTAACAGCGCCCACGGAGATTACTGGAACCTTAGCTTTAAGCATTGTCGTCTTCGGCCCCATAAGTCGGAAGTCTGCGCCGCTTGCCAGCGCTATTGACGCTTTGTGCATCACATACTCATGGGAGACATCACTGTAGGCAAAAACAACTTGGTCAACGTCAAAATCTTTTATCAACTTTGCAAGTTCTTCTTCGGGGTAAATTGGTATACCGTTCGGATAATTTTTGCCAGCCAGTTCCGGTGGGTATACCCTTCCCTCAATGCCTGGAATCTGCGTGGCTGTGAAAGCCACAACTTCATATGCATCGTTATCCCTAAAATAGACGTTAAAATTGTGGAAATCCCTACCAGCTGCGCCCATTATAATAACTTTTATCTTTTTCATAAAGCGGATGCCCCGCAAAACCGCAAATTCGATGAGGGCACTATACTAGCCAGCGTAAATATAAAAACCTAGCTGTTTCAAACGCGCTTAACCAGACGAGAAACGGCCTCACCTATAAAGTCTATTTGCTCCGCTTTGACGCCCGGATGGACCGGTAAGGAAATCACTTGCTCTGAGGCCTTCTCAGTTTCTGGAAGCCTCTTTTTTCCAAACCTTTTGTAGTATGGCATGAGGTGGATGGGCCATGGATAGTAAACTTCAGCGCCTATGCCCTCATTCCTCAAATTTTCAACAATAGCGTCCCTCTTCACTCTATCCACGTTTTTAACTCTCACAGTGTAAAGGTACCAGCTGTTCCTGCAGTCCTTAGGCTCGCATGGCAGCTGAAGATTTTTGATGTTGCAAAGCTTTTTTGTAAGCCTCTCCGCGTTTTCCCTTCGCTTAGTTAGAAAATCGGGCAATTTTTTAAGTTGCACACAACCTATTGCCGCTTCTATTTCCGGCATGCGATAGTTGTGCCCCAAAGAAATCGATTTGTACTTTTCCTTCTCGCCGTGACTTCTAATAAGCCTCAATTTTTCAGCGATTTCATCATCATTTGTTGTTACCATGCCTCCTTCGCCCGTCGTCATGTTTTTGCTTGCATAAAAGCTCCAACACGCGATGTCTGCGTAGGCGCCAACCGGTCTTCCCTTGTAAACCGCGCCGTGGGCTTGAGCCGCATCCTCGATAACCTTCAACCCGTGTTTGTCGGCTATCTCCCTCAACGGTTTTAGGTCTGCCGGAGAACCGTAAAGGTCTACAGCAATTATCGCCTTAGTCCTCTTTGTTAATGCCTTTTCAACGGCTTCGGGCGAGATATTGTAAGTTTCAAGGTCTATGTCTACGAAAACTGGTTTCGCTCCAGCCATTACAGCGGTTTCGGCTGTTGCCACAAAGGTGAAGCTTGGCAAAACCACTTCGTCGCCCCTTTTTAAGCCAGCGGCAACGACAGCCATGTGTAAAGCTGAAGTTCCGCTGTTTACTGCTATGGCATGCTTAGCCTCAACAAACCTTGCAAACTCTCCTTCAAACTGTTTAACCATTGGGCCAGCACCAAGTGCATGAGTTAGGACGCCACTTTTCAAAACCTTTACAACAGCCTCAATTTCTTCCTCGCCTATTTGCGGTGCATTTATGGGTATCATAGTTTTACCTCTGCTATTATGCGGTCTCAAAATTTATTAAAACTTGCTTGTTTAAAATATGCTACCTCTCTTTATCTCAACACAATAATTAAATAGAAGAAAAAGATAAGTTGGGCGATTTAAATTAGGAGATTCGACTGTTGTTTAGGTTTTTAATTCTGTTTATGAATTCCTCTCTTTCCTTTTCCACCTCTTCTATTCTCCGTTTCAGGAATTCGAGTTCTTCGGATATTTCTTCAAGCCAGCCTTTAATGGCTTTTCGACTCTCCTCCGGTGACATTTCTGCGAGATATCTTGAAACGTCCTGTGGTTGGCGTTTTTCCAGAGAGTTTAGTGGATAGTTGATTTTCGGAGGTTTTAGGAATGGGAAAAAGTGTCTTGTAGTTCTTGGTTCCATAAGCTTCCCGCTTAAGGCTGCCTTAACCACGTCTTCAGCCGTTATTGGCGGGTTTGAGTTTCCAATGTATCGGTGGATGCGTCTCCTACCAATGCGAATTTGGGGATTTTTAAGGACGTTGACTTGCAAGACCGGTATTTGTATATACCCTAAACTTTTAAGGGCAAGCCACCGGTGCATCCCGTCAAGTATGACGTTTGTCTTTTCATCCGCAATTATTGGATATTTTAGAATACCGTCCCGTTGAATTTCCCTTTTCAGCATCTCCAAGTATAAGGGGGAACCTTTTTCATGAGGCCTCAGCATGTCAATTGGCAAAAGAACAACCTTGAACTCTTCTGCTCTTCCAATTTGGGTTGTGGTTACCACTTGTCCGCCGCCCTTTAAACAGTCATTTGACAATTGTTGGGACCTCAATTTTTTCCGGTTCGTAATCCACAAGTTTTCCAGCTAAGAACTGTTCGTAAGCACCTAAATCCAATAGGCCGTGCCCGCTGTAGTTCATGGCTATAACCTTCTCTTCACCGGTTTTTCGGCATTTTAGGGCTTCGTCTATGACAAATTTTAGGCTGTGAGCTGTTTCCGGCGCTATTATTAGGCCTTCAGTCTGGGCCAGTATTTGGGCTGCTTGGAAAACTTCTGTTTGATGGTAGGCTACTGAACGCATGTACCCCTTATGTATTAGGTATGATATTGAAGGTGCCATTCCATGGTACCTTAATCCCCCTGCGTGGATTGGTGGACATGCATAGCCGTGTCCTATTGTAAGCATTTTAAGTAGTGGTGTCAGTTGGGCTGTGTCTCCGAAATCATATGTGTAAACTCCTTTGGTTGTGTGGGGGACAGCTTTAGACTCGCAAGCCACAAACTCTGTTTCCGTTTTGCCCCTAAGTTTGTCCATCATGAATGGATAGCAGAAACCGGCATAATTGGAGCCTCCGCCTATGCATCCGCAGACAACGTCTGGGTACTCGCCAATCATTTCAAACTGTTTTTTAGCTTCCAAGCCCACAATGGTCTGATGCAGCAAAACGTGGTTTAGAACCGAGCCCAAAGAATATCTCGTGTCCTCGTGTGTTACAGTGTCCTCTATGGCTTCGCTAATGGCGATGCCTAAAGTTCCAGGATGGTTGGGGTTTTCCTTTAAGAGTTTTCTGCCAAAGTTTGTCTGGTCGCTGGGCGATGGAAACATTTCAGCGCCATACAACTGTGCTATGGTTCTTCTTCCAGGCTTCTGCTGGTAGCTGACTCGGACCATGTATATGCGGCACTTTAAACCGAAAATGGTGCATGCAAAGGCTAGGGCTGTTCCCCACTGTCCTGCACCGGTTTCTGTTACAAGCCTTTTTATCCCCTGCTCCTTGTTGTAGTAGGCTTGGGCTATGGCGGTGTTCGTTTTGTGGCTTCCGGTTGGGCTGAAATTCTCACATTTAAAGTAGATTTTCGCTGGAGTTTTAAGAAACCTTTCAAGCCTCCTAGCCCTATAAAGAGGCGTTGGTCTTGGCAACCGCAGATAAGCGTCTAAAACTTCCTCTGGAATTTTTATGAAGCGTTCTGTGGAAACCTCTTGTCTGATCAGCTCTTTAGCGAATATTCTCTCTAAGAGTTTTGGGTCTATGGGTTTTAGGGTTGTCGGGTCTAGCGGTGGCGGAAGCGGTTCTGGAAGGTCTGCTTGAATGTTGTACCATGATGTGGGTATTTCATCCGCGTCTAGCACGGTGAAATATTCGCTTTTTTGAACCTTAAAGTTCATTATTATTCACCTCTGCATTTTTTAGTACATTTAAGCACATAATAAAACATCGAACATATTTATACTTTATTGCACAAAAAAGTACATTAGGCAAACGGAAATGTGGAACATGATAAAAAAGCACTTTGAAAACTACCCTGAACGCCTAAAGGTAGCCCGCATCCTAGTAGAAAACGGGTTATGTGTAAAAAATGGAAAGATATACTTGAATGAAATAGAAATTCCACCAACCCGCATAGCAAGAGTGGCGGGCGTAGACAGAAGAACGGTGAACGAAACAGTAAACACTATAAAGGCAAATCGAGAACTACGCCTAATATTTGAAGGTTTAAGGTCAGCTGGGCACTCCCTAAAGGAAATAGCAAAACACTTGGAACTCGGCGTTGTGGAAATAACACCAATAGACGCTAGAATACCCGGTATATTGGCTCACTCAGCTATGATACTGGCAAAAAGCGGTTTAAGTATAAGGCAAGCTATTGTTGATGATCCGGAGCTTTCCCCAGAGCCTAAGCTGACACTTATTGTGGAAAAGAAAGTTCCAGGCGAGCTTATCCCCGAGTTCTTAAAGGTTAAAGGCGTTGCCAAAGTCTCTGTTTACTAGACTTCCGGGTTTTCAAAGGCGGTCATTAATACCAAACTATTGCTATTGCCCAGATTAAAAGGAATATGAAGAGGTTCACAATTGCTGCCTCGCCTCAATTATATTATATCTGTTGCTTGAAAGGTTTGTCATCTTTGCCACAGAATCTAAACGTTCATAACTTACAAAACCTTAATACTCGTTGACAGCCCCTAAATGCCAAAGGCATTAAACTATTTTGACGGGTGTTGAAATGGACGGCAAAAATGGGAGGAGAGTTTTTCTGCAAGGAAGTGAGGCTTGCGTTGAGGCTGCATTAATTGTAGGCTGTAGATTTTTCGCGGGCTACCCCATCTCGCCAGCTAATGAAATTGCTGAGCATATGGCGGCACGTCTTCCAAGGGTTGGCGGCATATTCCTGCAAATGGAGGATGAACTGGCCTCCATAGGGGCTGTTGTGGGTGCAAGCTGGTGTGGTGTTAAGGCAATGACGGCTACTTCTGGTCCAGGCTTCAGCTTAATGCAAGAGACTATAGGCTGGGCTTTTATGACTGAAACGCCATGCGTCATCGTTGATGTCCAAAGGGTTGGTCCCGGCACTGGTCAAGCGACTAAGTGCGCTCAAGGCGATGTTATGCAGGCTCGCTGGGGAACACATGGCGACTATATGGCTGTTTCGCTTTGCCCAAATTCTGTCCAAGAGGTTTTTGAGCTTACTATTAGGGCGTTTAACCTTGCTGAAAAGTATCGCACCCCGGTCACCATATTAACGGATGAAACCACCGTACATCTTAGAGAGCATTTGATTATACCACCCCTAGAAAGCATAGAGATAGTTAACCGCAAAAAGCCAGAGACTGGAGAGCAACTCTTCTTCGGCTTAGAAGACGTCGCACCCATGCCATCTATAGGAGAGGGGTTCAATGTGGCTGTGACAGGCTCAACCCATGATGAGAGAGGAGTTAGATTTACCGCCGATCCAGTGGTGCATAGGCGAATAATAGAAGCCATCAACAATAAGATAAGAAAAAATGTGGACGACATCGTAGAGGTGGAAAGCTACGACATTGAGGACTGCAAGGTGGGCATAGTGGCTTATGGCATCACTTCAAGGGCAATTTACGAGGCTGTTGAAGAGGCGGAAAAAATAGGCGTAAAAGTTGGCTACGTCCGCCTCAAAACCATTTGGCCTTTCCCAGAAAAACCGGTAAAAAAGCTTGCGGAAAACGCTGAAAAAATAATTGTGCCAGAAATGAATTTGGGACAAATAGTTAACGAGGTTAAAAGGGTTGCTGGCTGCACAGAAGTTGTCCCACTAAACAAGGTGGGCGGCGGCGAACTTATCACTCCAGAAGAGATTTTAGAAAAGATTTTGAAGGAGGCGAAGTGAGGATGAATGAAAAGGCATTCTCACCTAGCAACTACTTAAGGCCGGGACTACATTTTCCCTTCTGTCCAGGCTGTGGGTTATATACTCTAAGCGATGTTTTTCTAAGGGCTGTTCACGAGCTTGGATATAACGATTTTAGAAAGTTCTGTTTCGTCAGTGGAATCGGCTGCTCCTCATGGATACCATCACCATATTATTTGGCGGATTCCATTCATACATTGCATGGTAGAAGCATACCAGTGGCTACAAGCATAAAACTTCTGAAGCCTGAACTCCATGTGGTTGTTTTCGGCGGAGACGGCGATATTGTCGGAATTGGTATGGGCCACTTTATACACGCTGCAAGAAGAAACACGGATATCCTCGTTATAATGGGCAACAACATGATTTATGGCATGACTGGTGGTCAAGTGGCCCCAACAACGCCTTTAAAGGCGAGGACAACCACAACCCCTTATGGAAGCTTTGAGCATCCATTGGATGCTGCTAAACTTGCGGCTGCAGCTGGAGCTAACTATTCGGCAAGGTGGACAACCGCCCATCCCAAAGAGCTTAAAGAGTGCTTTAAAAAAGCGCTTCAGATGGACGGCTTTAGATTCGTTGAAGTTGTCACTCAATGCCCAACAGCATATGGCAGAAGAGCAGGATTCAAAGACGTCGGAGAAATGGTGAAATGGTTTAGGGAGAACGCCGTTCCGGTGGTGGAGGCAGAGAAAATGAGCGGGAAAGAGCTTGAAGGCAAAATTGTTGTAGGCGAATTCGTCCAAAGGAGAAGGCTAACGCTTGTTGAAAGCGTTTATGCAATTTTAAAGGAGGCAGAGCAGAAAAATGCCTAGAAAAATTGAAATTATACTTGGTGGACATGGTGGTCAAGGTGTTGTTTTAGCTGGGCAAATTTTGGGAAAGGCGGCTGCTTTTGAAGGGATGAATGTTGTGCAAACTCAAAGCTATGGCGCAGAAGCCAGAGGAAGCCTAGCTAAAAGCGAAGTGATAATTTCAGACACTCGAATAGGCTTTCCAGCCGTTAGAAGATGTGATGTCCTCGTGGCTATGAATCGAGAGTCCCTTGAAAAGTACTTGCCCCTCTTAAAGGATGATGGAACCCTCATAGTTGACAGCAGCGTTGAAAAAATCCCAGAAGTAAAAGCCAAAACCTTCAAGGTGCCAGCCGTTGAAACAGCCAGAAAAACTTTTGGAGAAAGCCTATTCGCCAACATGGTTATCCTCGGGGCGCTGATAAAAATAACAAAAGTTGTCAGCGTGGAATCCGCGGAGAGGAGCATAAGAGAAAGTGTTTCAGAGAAAACTTTAGAGACGAATTTAAACGCTTTTAGGAAAGGCTTACAGCTCGTTTAGTGCCACAGGAGAGTTTGCCAAACCCTCAAACAAGTTTTATATGCCTTCAGCCGTTTAGGTTAGGCTTAAAAGGTGAAATAGAATGGTGGATTTCAGCTTCACCGAGGAGCAAGAGCTTTTCCGCAAGGCAGTCCGCGAATGGTGCCGAAAAGAGCTTACACTGGAAAAAGTTAGGGAGATGGATAGCAAAGGAGAAATCCCGAGGGAAATTATTAAGGGATTGGCTGATTTAGGATTGCTGCTCATGACCGTGCCAGAGGAGCACGGTGGAGCAGGTGCCGACTGGGTTACGGCTTGCATCGCAGCTGAAGAGCTAGGCTATGCGGACATAAGCATCGCTGTGCCTGTGCTTTTCCTGGTTGAGGCTTCATGGGGCTTCGTAACCGACAAGTACTGCACAGAACAAGTCCGAGAAGAAGTCATAAGAAAGGCCACTAAGGGCGAAGCTTTCATAGGCATAGCCTCAACAGAAGCTGGTGGCGGCTCGGATGTGGCAGCCATAAAGTCAACCGGTACAAAGGATGGAGACGGCTGGATTCTGAACGGAGAGAAAACCTACATAAGTGGGACAGAAGAAGCAAAAAAATTGGGCGGGGGACACTTCACACTTGTTAGGACGGCGCCGCCACCTCCGGGAGCATCCCACAGAGGCATGACAGCTTTCTACTTGCCAATAAATGCGCCCGGCGTAGAAGTTGGTAAACGCTTCGAAGAGATGGGACGGATGGCTATATCAACAGGAAGCATAGTTATGGACAATGTCAAGCTTTCAGATGCCTATCGCATAGGTGAAGAGGGAAGGGGATTCTACTTAACAATGGAGGGCTTTGACAACGCAAGGCTTCTGATAGGAGCCACTTGTCTGGGCGCTGCCCAAAGAGCCTTGGAGCTTGGAATGGAGTATATTAAGGAGCGAAAAGCCTTTGGAAACCCCATAGGAAAGTATGAGGGCATCCAGTTTGACTTGGCGGACATGTGGGCTGAACTTGAGGCTTTGAGGTCTCTTGTCTACCGAACAGCGTGGATGAACGATGAAAAGTACAAGCAGAGACGCTTCACGCCACTGGAGGTCACAAAATACATTTCAGCCGTTAAGCTGAGGGTTCCGCCCTTCGCCTTCAAAGTTTTTGAACATGTTCTCTTGTGGATGGGGGCATGGGGCTACACGAAGGATTGCCCACTAGAAATGGGATTGCGAGGCATAATGTCCTACTATATCGGGGCTGAGGGCGCCATGAACATACAACGAATAATCATAGCAAGAGAACTGCTCGGCAGAGACTACATACCATACAAATAACTCCTCTTCTCTTCATATCATATGGGCTGCAGCTAATGAGCTATGAAATAAGATGCGCCCTTTGCGGGCAGGAAGCCCAAAGTCTTACTGATTATAAGTGTCAAAAATGCGGAAGCCCGCTGGATATAAAGCTTAACATAGCCTTCAACATTGGAGAAGTTCAAAAAGGTGTTCATGGTGCTTGGCGTTACGTAAAATTTTTCCCATACGTGAAAACTTCGGAAATTGTGACTCTTGGCGAGGGCTGGACGCCTCTTGTTAAGTTTTCAGAAAACCTCTACTTTAAGCTTGAAAACCTAAACCCGACGGGCTCTTTTAAGGATAGGGGCTCAACAGTGCTAATATCAGCTATTCACAAGCAAATAAGAGCTTGCGGGGGCTATATTGCTGAAGACTCTTCTGGTAATGCAGGAGCCTCTATGGCTGCTTATGCTGCCCGCGCTGGGCTAAAAGCCAAAATATACGTGCCAGAAAATGTTTCTGGGCCGAAATTCAACCAAATAATGTTTTACGGTGCAGAAGTTATTAAAGTGGCTGGTTCAAGAAGCCGTGTGGCTGATGAAGCCCAAAAGCTAGAAGCTGGAAAGTTTTATGTTGGGCACATTTTGCATCCCCTCTTCCGCGATGGAATAAGAAGCTTAGCGTACGAAATAGCCGAGCAGTTTGAGTGGAAGCCTCCGGAAAGGGTTTACCTTCCAGTTTCAGCTGGAACACTGCTTTTAGGCGTTATACACGGTTTTAGACATTTAAAAGAGGCTGGCGTAATCAAGGATTTACCAGAGATTGTTGCTTGCCAAACAAGACAGGTCTCGCCTTTATATCATCGTCTTAAAGGTTTGCCTTACCAACCTCCTGAAAAAATAAATTCTATTGCAGACGCCTTAGTAAGCACAAACCCACCACTCTTAGAGCTTATGGTCAAAAGTTTAAGAGATGTTAAAGGCGACACCATACTGGTTGAAGAAGAGGAAATTTATCAAGCCTTCAAAGAATTGGCTAAAATGGGGTTCTTTGTGGAGCCAAGTTCAGCGGTGGCTTACGCAGCCTACCAAAAGCAATTAAAGAAAGAGGCAACAGCGCGAAAAGAGAAAACAGTAATAATCTTGACTGGAGCTGGACTGAAAACGTCCATAAAACCATCTAAGACGCCAGCCTTCATAAAAAATAGTTGCTAAAAATGGCGTTTAAACACAAACCTTCCATTTTCAAAAAAGACACCCTCTCTTAGCGGCGAACAGAAAATGTGTGGGAATTACGAGTTAAAATAAGTTAGGTGATGGCAAACCCAGGATCTTAACGCGTTATTCTTTTTCTCAGTCTGCTTGTCAGTTCAGCAATAAGGACGCCTAAAAAGGAGAGTATTAGGCCTTGAAATAGTAGTGTTTGTAGACTCGTTTGCATAATGGAATGCTGCTCAGTAGACCAGTAAGCTCCGTTGGTTTGGCCTTGTGGCCCTTGAATTGTTGGGCTTTTGATTGTTATCACTAAATTTACATTTAGAAGAAGCATGATGGTCAAAAGAACAAGTAATAGAATGAATGTTATCAGAGGCGGTTTCATGAGGTCATACATGTCATGGGAATTTGTGCGCCTAACAGTTAGTAGCCACATCACCGCACCAGGAACCATTAAGGTGTATGCAAGACTTGAAAATCCAATAATAAAAAAGAATGGCACATCCAATTCTAACCTCAGCAACGCTATAAATGCAGAGATCCAGAAAACAGGATTTATCACCGTTAGGACCACGCCTGCAAACCCGATAACTGCGGCGTCCGCCATGGGCAAAAATGTCGGTTGAGGCTTTTTCTCTGGAAACTTTTGAAGAAGTTGAGCGGCCATGTGCCCCTTTTCAGTTAAAAAATATCGTCCATTTTGATCCTTCTCAATTAGGTCGCCTAAAATTTTCAAGTGATAATTGAACTTTCCGGTGTTAGAAACACCTACAAAGTTCATGAGATCAACATAAGATAAATTTCCCCTTTCAAAAAGT
>JAWAZO010000029.1:0-15398 GCA_038817565.1 Bathyarchaeia archaeon | reverse complement strand
CCAGAGGGAATCCCGCCAAGGGCAGCCCTCCCCTATCTTTTCGCACCAAAGCTGATAATCATGGAAAAACTTGGCTTAATGGCAAACGTTAAGGCTGAAATCTTTGAAGCCATCACAGTGTTGAGGAAGGTTTGCAGCGAAAACGCGCCAGAAAAACCATTGAAAGAAAACTTTTCCAAAAAACTTGCCTCTCACATTTACGGAACAGTCCCAGTTGTCTACAGTTTTGGATTTTACCATTCAGTAGCACAACGCTTCAAACAGCAGTTCAACGAAAACAGCAAGATTCCATCAAAATGGGAAGTCTTCCCAGAACTAAACCACAACGAGGTTGTAGGTTGGGAAAAAGCCGAAGAACTGGCCGACTTATTCTCAGCAGTGATTATACGGGATAAATGCGAGCCGGAACAGATCAAATGTAGGATAGAGGCAACAAAGGAATTGATAAGTGGCAAGGTGAAGGGAATATATGAAGTCTGGAGCAAGGGCGAGGGAAGATTGGCTAAAATGTTATCTACAACTATTATAGGAGATTTTACAAGCGTTTACCTCGCAATTCTGAGAGGTGTTGATCCAACACCGGTAAAAACCATCTCCATGTTAAAGGATAAAATCTCTAAAACCGGGCTGAAAGAAAAGATAGTCGGCGAACTGCGAAGCCTTGTTAAAAAAAGAAGCTAGTCCTAAAGTCTTTGAGCGATAAACTCTTCAAACATTTTCTCTGCAATTTCCAAAGACAGCAGTTGTGGCGGGTGTTTGAAGGCATACGCACAAATGGGAAGAATTGCTCCTTTTAATTTTCTGTTTAACGCGATTTTAACAGCTCTTATAACGTCCATTAGCACTGAACCAGCATTTGGTGCATCCACTGTTGAGAGACGCATATCTATCTGCATCGGTGTTCTCAGGAAGAATAGTCCTCTAATCCAAAAGTAGCTGTCACGTCTGTTCTGCAAGAAATCAACGTAATCTGTTGAGCCTGCAACTACTTCCGCTTCGTATGGAAGTGCAGCCTTAACAGTTTCAGTCTTAACGGTTCTTTTCAATTCACGTGTTCTATCCAACGTGTCAAGTGACTCAGCTCCCCCGCCAACGTCAAGCTGGTAAGTTTCGGTTACGCGCACACCATGCCTAGAAAGAAGCCGAAGTAGCGTTTTATGCAATGTTGTGGCGCCTATCTGGTCTATTAAGTCGTCGCCAACTAGGGGCAGCCCGGCTTCTTCAAAGCGTCTCGCCCAAGATGAATCGCTTGCTATAAAAGCGGGTGTAGCGTTTACAAAGGCACACCCAGCCTCTAGGGACTGGCTCGCGTACCACCCAGAGGCTTTCACAGCACCACTTGGAAGTAGATTGAGCACAATCTCCGCGTCGTTCTCTTTCAATACATCAGCAACCATAACTTCTTTTGAATCGCTTAATTGGATAACATCTTTTGTGTATTCACCTACACCATCTAAAACAGGCCCCTTTTGGACAATTACGCCGGACGGAGGCACGTCTACAAGTTTGGGAGCGTTGTTAGGCGGAGCGAAAATGGCCTCTGAGAGGTCTCGTCCAACTTTTCTTTTATCAATGTCGAAAGCTGCAACAATTTGAATATCTTTTGGGTGGAAACCCCCCAAATAGAGGTTCCGCAAACCTACACATTCATCATCGCTAATGAAGTTCTTATAGTACTGCAAGCCTTGTACAAGGGCGGATGTACAATTTCCAACACCGACAACTGCCACTTTTATTCTCGGCAAGTTTTAACCCACCATTTCGTTCCTTCATATTACATACGGATTTATAAAGCTCTATGCAACCATTACCAGTCAAGCGTGATAGAAATGAAAACTTGGTTAGATGTTTCAGTTTTGCGCTGCCCAAATTGCGGCCGTCACTACGTTGAAGCATCATGGTATGTTGTTGAGATGGAGGCAGACATTGAATGCGGAGAGTGTGGTAAAGAGTTTAACAGTAAGAAGAACGCGCTGGACAGAGTTCTCCTAGGATTTGAAATAAATGAAGGCGGAAAACTCCAAAAAGTGGAGGTTGTTAAACACCTAAAAATAGAGAGAACTGAATAGACTTGCCGCATCCAGAGAAAGGCTCTCATCGGGAAGCCTTAAAGATTTCAAGCTTCAACATAAAAGGTGGTTGGGACGCTTGGAAAACCAAGCACAAAACAAGTTCACAATAATTAACGAGCTAGCCCGCAGAAGAGGTTTCTTCTGGCAGTCTTACGAAATATACGGGGGCGTAAGCGGTTTTGTAACATACGGGTTTCTGGGCGCAAAACTAAAGCAAAACATTGAAAACAAACTTAGAGAGCTCTTCGTCAACAAGCTTGGAATAATGGAAATAGAAGCCCCAATCATTGCGCCAAGTAAGGTTTTTGAGGCTTCAGGCCACGTTGACCACTTTAAAGAGCCCATGGTTGAATGCATAAAATGCAAACGACGGTTCCGTGCAGACCACATACTTGAAGAAACAGCAAAGCTGAGCGCTTCAGATGTTGAAAAACTAAGCTTAGAAGAGTTAAAAGAAGCCATTGAAAAACATGGTGTATGTTGCCCGGAATGCGGAGGCAGCTTTAGTGAACCAAAATATTTCTTAACAATGTTTAAGACAACCATAGGCCCCTACTCCGAGGCCATTGGTTATGGTCGCCCAGAAGCTGCTCAAGGTATATTCGTTGAGTTCAGACGTTTATACGAAATGGCAAGGGAAAAGTTACCTTTCGGTGTAATGCAAATAGGCCACGCTTTAAGGAATGAAATTTCACCGAGGCAAGGTTTGATAAGGCTTAGAGAATTCACCATCGTGGATATAGAGTTCTTCTTTGACCCAGAAGACCCGAGCTGTTTCCTTTTGGAGGATGTTGGAAACGAGACTTTAAGGCTTGTTTTAGCTGAAAGCAAACTTCGAGGTTCTGAAGAAATAGTCGAAGTTACGGTTAATGAGGCACTTGAAAGAGGCTTTATTAAGGTACCATGGCAAGCAGCTTTCATGGCATTAGCTAAAAAATTGTTAATGGAACTTGGAGTCCCTTCTGAAAAGCAAAGATTTATTGAGAAACTTCCATGGGAACGGGCGCACTATTCCATACAAAGCTTTGACCAAGAAGTCTACGTTGACCGCTGGGGATGGATCGAAGTTTCTGGACACGCCTACAGAACGGATTACGATTTAAAGCAGCATATGCAGTTTAGCGGAGCAGACACGAGGGTTTTCAAAGAATATGAAAAGCCAATAGTAAAAGAGAAAAAAGTAGTTAAGCCTCTAATGACAAAGCTCGGACCGACATTCAGGGAAGAAGCACAAAAAATTGCTGAAATGCTTTCCGAGGCGAGCCCTGAGGAGGTTGAAAACTCATTTAGGGAAAAGGGTTACTTCATGCTTGGGAAGTACAAAATTTTACCCGAACACGTGGAAATTACAACATGTAAGGTTGAAGAAAGAGGCAGACGTTTTATACCACATGTTGTGGAGCCTAGTTTCGGTTCAGATAGACTCGTTTATGTGACCCTCGAATACGCATACCGCGTAAAAGATGATAGGGTTGTGCTAAGTTTTCCAAGGGACATAGCCCCAATACAAGTTGGAGTTTATCCGCTTGTAAGCAAAGATGGCTTGCCTGAGAAGGCGTGGCAAGTTTATAAGATGCTGGTCAATGATGGCTTTACTGCGGAATATGATGAGGCAGGCTCTATTGGGAGACGCTATGCCAGAGCGGATGAGGTGGGCATACCACTGGGAATAACAATTGACTATGACACTTTAAAAGATGACACTGTCACCATTCGAGATCGTGACACTTGGAGGCAGGTCAGAAATCGCATAGACGCTTTACCAGAGCTTTTGCACAAATATTTTCGTAAAAAAATCGAGTTTGATGATTTGGGCATCCTTGTTAAGGAATAGCTTTCGTTACCTTTTTTAATGCTTCTGCAATATTACTGCTAGAAAGCCTTAACACGGTTTCGCGGCGGGAAGGACCTTGGTGCTTCCAGCAGAAACGGAGGAACGCGTTAAACGCAGAGCCTTAAGCGTTTGCCAAGAACACCTAAGGAAAGTTTTAGACTTAACACGGAAAGTTCCTCAAATGATTGAATGTTTCATAAAAAATGACAAGGCAAGGGCAAAGCAGATTTACAATGAAATTAGAATGGGCGAAGAAGACGTTGACAATGCTCGACGCCTAGTTTCCCGTGAGCTCGCAGAGATAGGCGCTATTCTCTTAAGCCGCGAAGACTTCTTAAGGTTTACAAATTTGGCTGGGGAGATTGCCGATTTCTCAGAGGGAATAGCCTTCCGCATCCTTGAGATAATGGAGCATAGCTGGAATGTGCCAACGGAAATAAAAAAGGACCTTTTAAAACTTTCAGAGGCCTCGTTAGAAACTGTGCTTAAACTGAGGGAGACAATGATGGTTTTAGCGTATGGCTCAGAGAAAGCCTTGGAAAAAGCCAGCGAAGTTGAATCAGCTGAACACGTTGTTGATGAGCTTTATCGAACCCTTGAAATAAAACTTCTAAATAGTAAGCTGGAAATCCCAGCGCTCATACTTTTAAGGGACATCCTGCAACTTTTGGAGGATTCAGCTGACAAGGCTGAAGACGCCGCTGATGCTGCAAGGGTCTTATCCTTCATAATGTGAATGTAGAGCGAGGGGTGACCTAATGCCGAGAAAAATACCAGTAGAGTTTATCGAAAACTTTCTAGTAGTGTGGAACACAAGAGACGGGTCTGAACTTTATAAAATGGGTTTTTATGGCAAGCCTCTTGGAATTCCAAAGCCGAAAATTCCGGAGTTTAATGTTCCGTTGGTTCTAGATTTAATGGAAGGTTTATATCTCGCTGAGAAGGGGATAATAACCGTTTACGAGGGTCTAGAAAAAACTCGTGTAAGTCTCAAAAAACTGCGACAAAAAGCCCGAACATTATATGAAGAGTTTGATGAGAAGTATGCTGTTTACCGTGACTTGCGAGACAACGGAATGGTCGTCACACCGGGAATTAAATTTGGCTGCGACTTTGCAGTTTACAAACATGGACCCGGACTGGAACACGCGCCCTACATGGTTTCAGTTAAGAAGGCTTCATCCGAGTTAACAGCCACAGAGATAGTGAAGGCTGGAAGATTAGCGACAACCGTGCGGAAACGATTCATAATAGCGGTACCAGATCTGGAAAGGGGGAAAATAAGGTACCTAATATTCAAATGGTTTAAAGCATAGCCGCATTTATCCGATACTTATCAGCAGAATTATATGGAGAATTTTTCCATGTTAATTCTTCCTTCAGGTTCTCAACTATCCTCCCCAACTCCATGTCTTCCTTATCGAAAACCAGAATTAAGGAGATTTGTCCACTTGAAATTTTTCAACTTCAGGAGTAGAAAGGGTTTCACCAATGCTGGTGATATATTGTTCAACAGAGACTGTTTTATGTTTAATTCCTTCCAAATTGATTTTTATCGGTTAACCCGGCATTATTATTTGGTTCACAAACTCGCCTCTAATGTACTGGTGGGGATAAATTTTTGTCGCCTTTAGAAGGCAGCCTTCAGCAATTGTAACGTCGTCCGCTATTACTGAAATTTCATTGATCTTTGTTGGTTTTCGGGTACTGGAGTGAATTGTCACGTGTCTTCCAACGATGCTATCTTTTATTTCGGCTTTTGCCCCTATTATGGCTCTATCCATTATGGCGGAATTTTCTATTGTCACATCGTTGTCTATCTTTGTGTAGTTATCTATGCAGGAGTTTACGATACGCACTCCATCGCCTATTTTACAGTGCCTCCCAATCAAAACTGAACCCTCAACTTCAATTTTTCCCTCCTTAATTTTCTTTATGATTTCTCTTCTACGCTTTACGGATTCGGGACTTTCACCTTGAACCCAAACCCTCATTTTTTCGTCTACCCTACCGCCAAAATCCGTAAGCGAAGAGAAATGTCCTTCAAGCATGTCTCTCATGGCTTCTAGATAGCGTTTTGGAGTGCCAACATCATACCAGCTTCCTTTCAGGACATAACCGTACACAGGTCTGCCCGTTTCTATTACGTATGGAATAAAGTCGTAGCCAAAATCCAATCGTTTTCGCTCTTTCATCAACTTTTTAACGCCCTTTTCTTTGAAAATTTTCCTTATTTCCGGAGAAACCATGTATAAGCCAGTGTTAGCCAGATTAGATGGGGCGTCCTTAGGCGCGGGTTTTTCCACAAACTTCAGGATCCTCATGTCTTTGTCTATGTCTGCTATCCCATAACCCTCAACGTTTTCAACCTCTCTAAGGGCTATGGTTATGACCGCTTCCTTTTCGCAGTGAAATTCAATGAGCTCCTTTAAATTGACGTCAAATATGTTGTCTCCCTGCACTGCGAAAACAGGATCTCTCACGTTATAATATTCTATATTTATCCTAGCTGAGTCAGCGCTTCCTAAATCATCTATGTTTGGCTGATATTTGATGTGCACTCGGGGTGTTATACCATAACGGGCTGAAAAACCGTAACCAGACTCAAAGTAGTCGTGTAAATCCCTATAATTTGTGTAGCCTTTAACACCGAAAATAAAGTTCCGTATCCCCTGACGGGCAAGAGACAACAGTGAAAACTCTATTAGGGGCCTGTTTAGTAGGCGAATGCAGGCCTTGCTTGTCTCGGCTGTTAAGGGCAAAAGTCTGGTGGCCTTACCTCCTACTGGAATTATTACGCGCAGTCTTTCCGGTTCATAGTTGTGGTGCAAAAACTTCACCAACTTTTACAATGCTTAACACTATTGAGCGTATTAAACTTTCGAGAAGAAGCGCGAATTTTATAACCAAAGCCAATTTATTTTTAGTTCAAAAGGTTGGCGTATGAATAAAATCACTGGCTTCGTACGTTTAATGCGTCCAGTAAATTGTTTTATGATGGGCTTTGCCGTTATAGTCGGTGCAGCCATTGCAGACTCATGGGCTTTAAACAATTCATGGAGTCTTGTCTACGGGTTTTTCACAGGCTTTTTGCTAACGGCAGCAGCCATGACCATAAACGACTATTATGATAGGGAGATAGACGCCATAAATGAGCCCTCTAGGCCCATCCCAAGTGGCATGGTTAAGCCTTGGGAAGCGTTGTCTTTTTCTTTCTTGCTCACGGCATTCGGTTTGACATCCGCCATTCTTACAAGCATAACTGCAGCGTCTCCCCTATGTTTTTTAACAGCTTTGATTTTCTGGCTTCTTTCAGTAGTGTATGCCACCTTTGGGAAAAGAACTGGGCTTTTGGGCAACTTTTTAGTCAGCTCATGTGTTTCAGCCCCGTTTATTTATGGAAGTCTAGCTGTAACCAGCAAAGTTACATTGAATGTTTGGATTTTCGTTTCTATGGTTTTTCTATCAAACACTGGTAGAGAAGTAATGAAGGGTATTGCAGACATCGAAGGAGATAGGGCTCGAAACGTGAGGACTTTAGCTGTGCTCTTGGGACCGAGAAAAGCCGCAGTAATAGCATCTGCTTTTTACTTATTCGCGGTGGCATTGACTCCGCTGCCGCCAATATTAAATCTTGTTTCAGCATGGTTTATCCCCATAGTAGCCATAACAGACGTAGGGCTGATGGTCTCTTCAATTTTTATTTTAAGGGATTATTCAAAGGAGAACGCCAAGAAAGTAAAGACTCATGTTTTATTATGGTTTTTTGTAGGGTTGGTCGCATTTGTGGCGGGAAGTTTGCTGCGTTAAATTATCTTTGCTCTGTGTTCTAGAGGTTGGAATTATAAAGGTAGCTGACATAATAACCTAAATTGACTAGCAAGTTGTGAAAGTGCCGCTATTGCAAAGTGAAGATGAAAGCAAACTTGAGTATGTCCTTCGCGGGAAGCTTGGAAGGTTTACTGGCTTCTCTTGAAAAGTGGACGGCCGATGAGTATACGCGAGGTTCAGAAAGCGTTACATTTCAGCAGTCCAAGTGTGGCACAACATCACCTCGAACAATTGCGAGAGATAGGATTGGTTCAAAAACAGGAGGTAGGCGGCCACTACTATCTAATAGGCGAAGTTAAAATCGGTGTGCTCCGCCACTTTGTTAAGCTGGGCAAACTACTCTTCCCAAGACACTTGTTTTATGCGGTTTTCTCCGCAACTTTCTATGCAACTCACCTCATACTTACCATGTCCAACCTCACACGAGAAAGCTTATTCCTCATAGTTTTTGGAGCCATAGTCACGGCAATATTCTGGTTCGAAACTATGCGGGTATGGTCGCTGAAACCGTTCTAAACGCTAGACAGGTCGTACCAAAAATTAGGATAAAATAAGAGAAAACAACAGTGTTAACTGGTGGAAAAGTTGTTAAAAGAGGTTAAGAGATGGGCAGTAACTTATGGATTGACAGCAGTTCTAATCGCCCTAATACTAGGAGCATTATGTTACAACCTTGGAGTACAACCATTAGAAAACCAGCCCTCTCCAGAACCATCGCCAGGGCCAACACCCCAGTTTTCGTCACACTCTCTAAAGACCTTCTCTTCCTATGAGGAGCTGTTAAGCTTTCTATTAAAAAACGCGAATGTTAGAGGAGCTTACCCATTTTTCGGACCATTAGATGTAAGTGCTTGGTTAGAAGTACTATGGGGTTCGCCACCAGTTTATCTAGCACCCCTCAGAGGAGGCGTGGATTCGACTCCAAGTGTAAATGTGCATTCAACAACAAATGTGCAAGTTGCAGGTGTTGACGAAGCTGATATTGTAAAGACTGACGGTGAATATATTTATGTGACAGCTGGCAGCAATGTCTACATTATGAAGGCTTATCCGCCAGATTTTGCAACGGTAGTTTCGAAGATAGCATGTGAAAACTATACGTGTTTAGCTGGGTTATTTATAAGCGAAAATAGCAACAAACTGGCGGTTATAGGAAGCAAATATCGCTTCTTCCCGTGGAAGTACTATTATTACAATTTTTACTGCGTCGATGTCAAAACATTCATTCACGTCTATGATATCTCAAATAAGTCAAGCCCTGTCCTGGTGAGAAATTTCACTATGAGTGGAAGCTATTTTAACTCACGAATGGCCGGCGAGTATGTATACGCTGTCATAAGTCAGCCAGTATGCATAATCTATGATACTGTTATTCTCCCGAAAATTTACTCAAAAGACGGAATTAGAGAGATTGAAGTAACAAAAATATATTATTCAAATGTTTCCGAGAATTACTACACCTTCACAACCATTGTTGCTTTAAACATGATGAACGAGGCTGAAGAGCCGAACACTTTAACCCTAATGATGGGAGGTACAAGCAATCTATACGTCTCATTAAACAACATCTACATAACATTCCACAACCTCAATGGACAAACAACCATTTATAAAATTAAGATAGAAAACAGAACAATGAGTTGGGAGGCAACGGGCACTGTTCCGGGACATGAAATTAACCAGTTTTCCATGGACGAATATAACAACTACTTTAGAATAGTAACGATGAAATGGGTTAATGGAACAATTCAAAACGACTTGTATGTATTGAACATGAACCTAACCATTGTTGGAAACTTAACAAACATCGCCCCCGGCGAAACCCTAGACTCGGCAAGGTTCATTGGAAAACGTTGCTATCTTACAACATCGGTTCGGCGGATAGATCCATTCTTCGTGATAGATATTGAAAACCCATATGAACCAGAGATTTTGGGCGGTCTAAAAATTCCAGGTTTTACAAATTACTTGCATCCATATGATGAAACACATCTGATTGGCGTTGGCAGAGACGAAAATAACAAGGTGCAAATATTGCTATTTGACGTAAGCAATGTTAGCAATCCAATAACGGCTGGTAACTTTACTGTTCTCGGGGAATTTTCTGACACGCCAGTTTTGCGGGAGCATAAGGCGTTTCTCTTTGATAAGGCAAAGGAGTTGTTGGTGATTCCTGTGTCTATATACGATTATTCGAAAGCCTTCTGGCAAGGAGTCTACATATTCAACACAACAAACTGTGAACTAATTCTTAGAGGGAATATTACGCATCTAGAAGATGTTGTTAGCACGTGGGATTACGCCTACTGGATTAAAAGAGCTTTATATATTGAAGACATGCTTTACACGGTATCTGATAAGAAACTGAAGATAAACAAGATGGAAGACCTTTCGCCAAAAGCGGAAATAGTCCTTCCCTAAACACCTTCTTTTTGTGGTTCCATGTGGACTGTGACTATGGTTTCTGTAAATTTTCGTTTTATTCCGTTTTCGATTTTTGATGCGACCTTGTGGGCTTCCTCTATTGAAATTTGGCTTGCAAAACAGCAGTCCATATTTATGTAACGTTTCCCACTCACGACGTACGTGACTATTCTTTTTATTGTGAACATTTGCTGGAAGTTTTCAGCCGTCTCGTGGATTACTTGCTGGATTTCCCCTTCGTCCACTACTGGTCCCCGTTGGAGTTTGGTGTCAAGTGGTTCGATGTGGACTGTTACATTTCCAACGTTGGCTAATTTTTCCGTAAGTCTCCCCTCTATTTTCTCTGCAAGTTCATGGGCCTCGTGCACGGACAACGTTGGGTCAACATACGCATGGAGCGTTATGTAAAGTTTGCCGTGTGTATAGACAACATTTACTTCATGGACTTCTTTAACGCCCTCAACTTCTCCGGCTAATTTTTCCACAAGTTTTGGGGTTAGCATTTCCTTTTCCGGCGGTTCCACATGAATTAAGACTTCAGCGTTTCCCAAGGCGCTTTTTAGTCGCTCTTCCACTTGTGATGCGAGGTTGTGAGCTTCTTCTAAGCTCATATAGTCTGGAACTTGTATTGTGGCGTCAACGAAGGTTTTGTCTCCGGTCCTCCTAACCCTTAACCCTCTAACGCTTGAAACACCCAACGTTGAGGTTATCTCTTCACGTACTTTATCTGCAAGATCCCTTGAAACTGCGTCGCTCAGCTCCATCCCGCTTGTTTTCACAAGCCTAATGCTTAAGTAGCCTATGGCAGCGCTCAATATAAGGGAGGCAACGGCGTCTGACACTGAAAAACCTAACGTGGCAAGTCCGAAGCCTAATAATGCAATAAGCGTTGAGCCTAAATCTGCCAAGGCATGGTAAAAGCCAGCCTTAACAGTGACGCTTTCCATTTCTGCCGGATGTAGCACCCGAACCCTTAAAATGTCTATGCAGAAAGTGTAGCCAATTGCAACGAAACCAGCTGCCTCCCACTCCTGGTTTAAGGACTCGCCATGCAAAAGCCTTTGAACAGACCTAACGATTAGAAAGATGGCCGTGCCGAAAAGTATGACCCCACCAATAAGTCCACCAAGCGGCTCAATTTTCTCGTGTCCGTACATATGCTCTTCATCTGGCGGCTTTAAGGAGGCTTTTGCTGCCAATAAAAGAATGAACATGGTTACAGCGTCCAGTAAAGCATGCATCCCATCGCTTAATATAGCTAGGCTGCCAACAGCCAAACCCAAAATAACCTCAACAACAACTACGCTGGAAATAGCAACAGCTGAAATTTTAAGGCTCCTAAGCACCGTCTCTTTTGAAGGCATTATCTATCAAATAGATTGCCCAGCCCTCTGGATTTAAGGATTGTGAAGCAAGGCTTAGCAAAACATTTAAAACAATAGCTTTACATGATTATGTGGGTATTAAAGTGCAAGGTGAACACTTTAACCCAGAAACATAAACCTCCGAGAATTTTCATTAGACCCTTTAGACTTATATCTCATGAACTTCTGGAAGGAGGCACAAAACAATGAGCATAAGCGATATTCTAGATGGAAAACTAACAGAAAGTGAAGTTGAGATAAAAGGCTGGCTTGTCAATAAGCGTTCCAGCGGCGGAGTCCAATTCCTAATAATACGTGACGGAACAGGCTTCATACAGGCAACCATCCACAAAGACGAAGTTTCTGCAAAAGTTTTCGAAGACACGGAAAGGCTTACTCAGGAATCCTCAATAATATTGAGGGGTGTTGTTAAAGAGGATAAGAGGGCGCCTTGGGGCTACGAGATTAGGGTTAGGGACTTGCAGATTGTGCATCTGGCTGAACGTGAATACCCGTTAGCGAAAAAGGAGCATGGCATAGACTTCTTAATGAATTATAGGCAGTTGTGGATTAGAAGTCCAAGGCAGACAGCCATCTTAAGAATTAGAGCTGAAGTGGTTAAGGCTTGCAGGGACTTTCTTGACAGTAGAGGTTTCGTTTTAACAGACTCGCCAATATTTACGCCTGCAGCTGTTGAGGGAACAACAACCCTTTTTGAAGTTCCGTACTTTGGTGAGAAGGCCTACTTAACCCAAAGCGGACAGCTTTATGTTGAAGCCACAATAGCCGCCTTTGGAAAAGTATACTGTTTCGGTCCAACCTTTAGGGCTGAAAAGTCCAAAACGCCTAGACACTTAACAGAGTTCTGGATGGTTGAGCCAGAAATGGCTTTCTGCGATTTTGAGGAGAACTTGAAAGTGCAAGAGGAAATGGTAACCTATATTGTCAAGCAGGTTTTAGAAAAACGTAAAAGGGAACTTGAGACCCTTAAGCGGGACATTAAACCTTTACAGAAGGTTGAGCCGCCCTTCGAGAGAATAAGCTATACAGAGGCTGTGGAAATGCTACAGAAGGCAGGCTTCTCCATACAATGGGGCGAAGACCTTGGAGCACCCCACGAACGGTACATCTCACTCCAATTTGAAAAACCGGTGTTTGTCCATAGATACCCAGCTAAAGCCAAAGCCTTCTACATGCAGCCAGACCCAGAAAATCCGGAAGTTGTTTTATGTGCTGATTTAATGGCGCCTGAGGGCTATGGAGAAATAATAGGTGGGAGCCAACGCATCCACGACCTTAAACTGCTGGAGAGGCGCATAGAAGAGTTTGGCTTGCCAAAAAAGGCATACGAGTGGTATTTGGATTTGCGGAGGTATGGTTCTGTTCCGCATTCTGGCTTTGGACTGGGGATAGAGCGAACAGTTATGTGGATTTGTAAGCTAAAGCACATACGAGAAACAATCCCCTTCCCGAGGACGATAACCCGCATATACCCATAAAGTTAAATAAAGTAGATGGGTTTTAGGTCCACTTCCAAATCTTTCTACCGTAGAAAACTTCCGGTAGGATGAATAAGCCGGATAAGGACGCCGCTATTGCAATTGTCCATTCAATCGGATCATCGAGCCAAACGGTCCCCATCAACCCAAAAAACGGCACAAGCATCGTTGCAATAGCCGACACTATAACGGCGATGACCAAGAATTTGTTGTTAAAGGCCTCTCTGCCCATTCTCCAAACGCTGCGCCTCTCTGAACGACAGTTCCAAACAACAAACAACTCTTGCAGTGTTGCCCGAATAAAGGCCATAGTTCGAGCTTGTTCAAGAGTTTCATGCAGAACATAGTATTGCCAGTAAAAGAGGCCTCCAGTTAAAGCAAATTGCAATATGAACGTCGCGATTATTGAGGCTAGTCTTCCATGCAATATTCCCTCTTTTGGATTCCTTGGCGGTCTCTTCATAATATCCTTGTCGGGAGGATCCATTGTTAATGCAAGTGCCGGACCACCATCTGTGACTAGGTTTAGCCATAATATCATTGGGGCGGTTAGCGGCAGCTCTAAGCCTAGGAGAGCGAATGTTCCAATTAGGGCTAGTTCGTCAAAGTTACATCTCATTAAGAAGAAAGAGAATTTGCGTATATTGTCGTAGATTCCCCTTCCGCCTTCCACAGCTGTTACAATTGTTGCAAAATTGTCATCGGCTAAAACTATGTCGGCTGCCTCTCTTGTAACATCAGTACCCGTTATTCCCATAGCCACTCCTATATCCGCTTGCTTAAGTGCTGGAGCATCATTTACACCATCACCAGTCATTGCCACTATGTGGCCTTTCTTTTTTAGGGCTTTTACAATTCTAAGCTTATGCTCCGGAGACACTCTTGCGTAAACCACAACCTTTTCTACGATTTCCTCGAATTCCTCGTCGCTCAGCGTGTCAAGCTCAGCGCCAGTAAGTACAATATCATCGTTGCTGTTGCCTTCGCCGGTCTTTAGCATACCCAATTCTTTGGCCACAGCCACAGCAGTTAGCCTATGATCTCCCGTTATCATTATGGTTTTTATTCCAGCTTCCTCGCATTTTTTAACCGCTAATTTTGCTTCTTCTCTGGGTGGATCAATCATGCCTAATAAGCCGACAAAAACCAAGCTGCTCTCCAGTTCCTCAGCATCAAACTTTTCTGGATTCGCATCACCAAGCTCTTTGAAAGCTACGCCTAAAACGCGAAGCGCACCTGCTGCCATCTTCTCGTTGATTTCAAGAATGCTGCGTCTCTTTTTCTCGGTTAGCACCACTATTTTTCCATCAGCCAATATATGTGTGCACCTTTCTAAGACAACTTCTGGGGCGCCTTTCATGTAAGCGAGGAGTTTACCGTCTGAAGATTTGTGGACTGTTGTCATCCGTTTTCTTTCAGAAGTGAACGGAACTTCGTGAACGCGCGGATATACTTTTTCTAAATCTTCTTTTAACATTCCAGCTTTGGCTGCTGCAACAAGCAAGGCGCCCTCTGTTGTATCTCCAATAACACTTTTCCCGTCGTACTGTGCGTTAGTGCAAAGAGCAGCTGCTCCAAGAAGTAAACGTAAATCATCGTCGCTTTTAGGGTCGATTGGTTCCCCATTTAGCATGAATTCACCTTTAGCTTCGTATCCTACTCCTGTCACGTCCACAACTTTGCCGCCGACATAGATTTTGCGTACTGTCATTTCTCCTTTCGTTAAAGTGCCCGTCTTGTCAGAACAAATAACAGTGGTAGCGCCTAATGTTTCAGCAGATGAAAGTCTACGGAGAATAGCGTTTCTTTTTGCGAGTTCTCTTGCTCCAAGCGCCAGACATACAGTGACTACTGCTGGCAAGCCTTCTGGAACGGCAGACACCGCCAATGCTACTGCCGTCATAAACATGTCCAAAATGTTTTTTATGTGATAACCTTCACGAATGACTTCAAGAATGAAAATTATTGCACAGGCAATTACTATTATTAAGGCAAGTTTCTTCGCAAAACGCTCCAACTTTTGTTTTAATGGTGTTTCTTCCTCCTCTACAGCTTGGACCATTTCTGCTATCTTGCCGAACTCAGTGTTCATGCCAGTTGCAACTACGATGGCTTTACCTCTTCCATATGTTGCATGAGTCCCCATGAAAACCATATTCCTTCTATCAGACACAGGTGTTTTTTCATCAATAACCTCCGTAGTTTTGTCAATGGGCGTGGATTCCCCAGTCAATGTAGCCTCATCGGTTTTTAGGTCTACGACCTCGAAGAGTCTAGCGTCTGCTGGTATGCGGTCTCCCGCGTCAATTAGAATGACATCGCCCGGCACAACTTCCCTTGCAGGAATAACGGTTTCCTTTCCATCGCGAAGAAC
>JAWAZO010000028.1:0-16079 GCA_038817565.1 Bathyarchaeia archaeon | reverse complement strand
GCATAAATTTTGCAAAGAGTTCCGCGTTTTCTGTGTGCACTGGAAAAATTGTTTTCGCCCCAATTTCTTCGAGGATAACCTTTAATTGTAGTGGCATTATGTGTCCCGAAACATGAACGTGATATTGAGGTAGTCCATAATGTTTAAGCCAGTTTACAAGCTTTTCATAATCTATTTCCATTTCCTCGTTGAAGGGTTCTGATGATGAGGATATGTAGCAGCTTCCTGGTTTTGGCTGAATTTCAACAAGCTGTTCTAAATCGTAAAAGGACATTGTTAGAATTATTTTGCACTGCTGCTTCGAAACTTGTTCGCTGTCCACAACCTTGCTTTGGTAACGTTCCAAAAGCTGTTTTTCCCAGCCGCGCAGCCTCTCTTTGCCCTCTGTAGACTTTTTCGATTTTCGAAAAATCAAAACGTTTTCGTCTTCAAGGCATGGGATGCTTAGCCTCTTGTCGCCGCTAAGGGCTTCCATCAAGTAGGCTTGCCTTAGTGAAACAGCAAGGCAACGTCCGTTCTTTTTGGCAACTCGGTAAAAAGAGTTCAATCTGTCAACATCTGTGGAGGCGAACTCTGCAAGCACAATACCGTCCGTCTGCTCCACTATCTGGTTTAGTTTTCTTTCAACTTCGCCCTCAGAAGAGACGGTCGCCCCAGTCATGTTGGTGGCTTCAGTGATAACAGCAACTGTTTCTGCTTCCTTCGCCTTTTCCACAAAATCGCGGGTCATTTCTGGCTTTGCCCCATGGAAACGAAAATCTCCGGTATATACGACGGCGCCGTTGGAAGTGTGGATTATGAAGCCATACGCCCCGGGAACTGAGTGATCCACGTGTATTGGCTCAACTTGTAAGCCGCCCACATTGACGGTTTTACCTGTTCTGAAATCCTTAAACGCTATGCCTTCCACGTTGAATTCTAAGTCTGTTTTACGAACCTCCCCGAAAGCTTGTAGTATAATTCTTGTTGTTTCACCGCAGTAAACAGGAATTTCCCTCTTAATGAATGATAGGTAAGCCGAATGGTCCATATGCCCATGTGAAATGAAGATTGCGTCAACTTCCGACGGCTTGTCATCAAACTTGTAGACGCCGTCGATTTTTGGGAGTACACCGAGCTCTTGCAGACTTTTCTCACTTTTCGGCGAAAGTAAGGGTGGAGAGTAATACCGCCTTCTCAAAGTGAAGGACATGCCAAAATCAAAGAAAACCTTTACGTCCCCCTCTTTCAGTAGAATCTTGTTTCCACCCACTTCGTTTACTCCGCCATAAAATGTTATGGTGGTTTCTTTAGTCATCCATTAATCCCAGCTCGTCAGCTCTCCTACAAATGTTTGAAATTGTAAAAATTATGTGAGGGAAAACAAATACGCTGAAGACTTTTGTGTATTTTGGTTTTCCAGCATCCTTCACAGCTTTTATGTCTCCGCCAGCGCTTAAATAACCCTTAAGGAAGGCTTTGGCTATAAGTTCTGCTGAATGAGGGCTTGCAAACGGTGGCACATAATGACCAGTGTAATAAAGAAATTCGGCTATATCCCATGCTTTATCGCCGCCTCTTGAAGACTGCTCAAGGTCTAATAGGTAAATTTCTCCGTTTTTCCCAATTAAAATGTTTTCAGGTTTAGTGTCTCCCAAAGTCACATTTAAAGCATGAACACGAGCGAATGTCTCGCCGACCCTCTGCAAAACTTTCAAATATTTTCCACATTTCTTACCAATCTCCCTATCATTTTTCGCGCTCACAATTTTCCTAATAATTTTTTCTAGGTTTTTCCCCTCAATATACTCCATGAAAACAAGCCTTTCATCATGATTTACACCCAAAAGCTTTGGAACATGGAAACCTTTCCTATATAGAAACTGGTTTGTGACGCATTCCCTTTCAAGTCTTGTCCTCCCGAGGAGGGCAAAGGTTCTCGTTCCAAAAGCCCATATATTTATTGGAAGCCATTTGAAACTTGACCAATCTTTAAAGGTTTTGACCACAGCCTTACGTTCCTCTCCATTTGCATATACCTTAACAAGGTAAACATCGTTTAAAGCACCACCAAGCTCTTCTATGCTGACATGTGCATCTCTGTTTGCTGAAAGAATTTTCTTCACAAAATCTTCAACGTTTACTTTAGTGGCTAGAGGAACTAGCCCCTCAGCTGTCGGAACAAAAAGATATCTTTTGGAGTCTTCTATGTGATGGGAGCTTTTCAACATTTTCCAGTTGAATTTCCTCAGTCTTTGGAGCAAGTCTTTATTCTGCGACAAAGCCGTTAAAATTTTGGGAAAAGTTCCTAAAAGGGACATAAAAAGGGTTTTCTGCGCGGTTTTTAGGAGATTTGTGAAGCGGATCTTTCGACTTTTTACAGTATCAGCAAAATCTTTTGAAATTTTTATATACCCATTCGTACGTGTAATAACATTTTCTTTTTCTACGGCTTCTAAAGCTTGGAGAAAACCTTCCATTATGCTTTGCATATTTCCTTTTTCAGCGTTTTTACGCAAAAGGTTCGATAGCATATAGCGAATTGGTGGGAAAAGCCTTGCTCTACTGTGCATGGCTTCGTAAGCAAAGTATTCTGGCTTTATGTGAATTTCGTGACATAGGTCTGGAAAGTCTAGAACAAGATTTTCTAAAATCTCATGTATTAGACGTTTCTTTAATTTTAACTCTTCAAATTTCAAGTACTCAGCGTTTACAAGTGGTTTGTATGGGAAAAGTAGTTGGATGGCTAAAGTTTCGCCTAAGAATCCACGCTCCACATCCTTCTCAAAAACCCACTTATCAACAGCGTAAACGATAACCGCTTTGTCATGAAAGAATTTTATATAATTCATTAGTCTGGGCTTGAAACCGTCAACTATTAGCAAAACTTCTAATGGTGTTTTTTCGAGATTTCCAAGAACCGGGCTGCTGCAGAGGCATATTGCTGCTATGGAACGGGAGTTAGCGATATGTCTACAAAAGGTTAGAATGCATTTTTCGAAGTTTTCAGCTTGGTATTTGCTGTTTCCGGCCAATTTTTCACCATTAGGTCCTTCAGAATTAGAGTTGTCGCTTATGTGAAATATAGTTTAAGCTGCTCTATTTAAATATCAATTTTGTTTATTGAGAAGTAGTAAAATTGATAACCCCTCTCTATTTTTTCTGCGCTTTACCCAGTCGTTCAAGGATTTTACCGTAAGTTCTTAGAACTTTTAGGACCCTAACCCCCTTTTCTGGAAGATTGTAAACTGGTATGCTGCTTTCGCCGATGACCCTGTAGACAAGTTTGAAGTCTTCACCTCCAGCCGCTACGTCTACAACTGGCTTTTTAGGGTGCTTCGCTGCAACTTCTGGAATAACTTTTGCATCCTCTGGTTCAAAGAAGCACGACTTGAGCATATTTATGACCAATACCCCATCAACGTTTTTGTCCGCTAAAACGAGGTCTAAAACTTTCCTATATCTTTCAGCTCTTGCGTCGGCGATGATATCGATTGGGTTGGTTGCATCTATACTCGGATAAAGTCTTTCAATCTTCTTCTTTGTTTCATCTGAAAGCCTTGCAAGTTTTAGGTTGTTTCTTGCAACAGCATCAGCCGCCAATATGGCTGGTCCGCCAACATTGCTTACTATAGCTATGTTATCGCCGAACATGGGGGGTTGCTTTGAAAGGGCTATGGCCGCATTCAGAAGCTCCTCGGGATCTTCAACCCTTATTATTCCGGCTTTTTTGAAGGCTGCGTCGAAAATTTCGTCTGAGCCAGCCATTGATGCGGTATGGGATTTGGCTCTGTGGGCTGCTTCTTGGGTTATTCCGCCCTTTAAGGCTACAATTGGCTTTTTAACCACTATTTTTCTGGCTTCTTCTATGAGTCTTCTGCCGTTCTTTATGCCTTCCATGTAAAGGCATATAACCCTTGTCTCCTCGTCTTTGGCGAAATACTGCAGCAAGTCTATGTCGTCCACGTCTATTTTGTCTCCCGTGAAGGCGAATTTGCTTATGCCAATTTTGTAGTGGCAAGCCCAGTCGAGGAGGCATGCTCCAACCCCACCGCTTTGTGAAACCACAGCTATGCTTCCCCTTTTAGGCATTAAATCCCTTTCAAACGTTGTGTTTAGCCCATTAGCAGTGTTTATAACACCCATAACGGTATTCGGTCCCAAAATTCTAACGCCATACTTTTCCTTAAGCCTCAGAAGCTCCTGCCTTTGATAGTCCTCGTATCCACCTGTGATCATTATAAAGGCTTTGATGCCCATTTTCGCGCACTTTTCCACTTCAGCTATTGATTTTTCAGGCGGAAGCATAATAACTGCAAGCTCCGGAACAGTTGGCAAATCTTTGAAGCCTTGTCCCTCTCCTTTGTCGATGTCCCTTATGTAGACTTCCCCTTTGAAAAATCTCCTCATGTTATGTATCACGTTTTTAAAGAGTAGGGGGGAGCTTAAACCCAATTTTTCCCGTATTTTACTTGAACCTATTAGGATAACACTCGATGGCTCGAAGATGGTGTCCACTCCGCTCATAAATTTGACCTTCAAAGCACCTTAATAATAGAGGAAAGTAAATACGTAGCACACATTCATAAATTTAACCAAACTATTTTTGAGTAACCTTTATGTATGCAAGCATTGCAAGCGATGCAAAAACCAACGCGTACAAGGCTATATCAATAAGCATGTAAGGAGCAAAGGACGGTTTTCCTAGTAGAAACGCCCTTGAAAGGTCTGCGCCGCAGCTTAAGGGGTTATAAAGCGCCAACAAGGTCAACTGCGGAAGCGCCCGCTCTATAAGCTCCATGGGATAAAAAACTGTGCTGCAGAAGAAAAGCAAGTAATAGACTACGCCTCTGGCTGTGATATACTTCTCAAAGCTTGTTGTTGAAACAGCTAAAGCTATGCTTAGACCAGATGTTCCAAGAGAAACTAGAAATAAAGCTGCTAGAATTATGAGGAACTCCAATGGCCCTGGGAAAACCTCCCCTTTAGTTCCAAAGTAGGTTATGCCAATCGTTGTGACCAGAAGAGGTGCCATGTAGATTATTCCTCTTAACCCTCCGGCTAATACTCTTCCAACGGCTAACTCCCACCTTTTTATAGGCAAGCTTAGCATGTAATGGGAGATTTCACGTCTAACCTCCATGTTTATCTCCCTTCCAATCATGAAGGCCGCAGCAAAAAGTGCTGTTATAGTTAGGCCTGGAGCGAAGAAAACAAAGTAGTCTGTTATTATGTCTGGGTTGACCATCCTTGTGTAGACTATCGCCATTATGAAGAGATCTGCAAGGTTCATGCTAACCATGCCAGCAACCCACCATTTGTAACGGAAGAAATATTTAAAGTCCCTCTCCACAATGGTCAGTATTGGTTTCACCGCCAACCTCCTCCCTCCAACTTGCGCTCATGTAAAATAACACCAAGAAAAGTGAATATTGAAAAGAAGGCAACTATGCCGAAAACCGCCAGCAAAGGCGGAACAGAAACTGCCGACTCCAGACCAGCGCCCCACCTGAAAAAGTCAGCGGCGAATGTTAACGGATTGATTAGGGCTATTCCCCTATAGTATGGCGGCATGTAAGCTATTGGATAAAGCGTTGTGCTCAACCTAACTATTAAGGCGTCAATAACACCCATTAAAATGTCAAATCGATCAGACGATTTTATGCTGACAGCTAGAGTGATGCTGAAACCAGCCACGCCAAAAGCAAACATAAACAAAGATAGTAAGGCCGCAAGAAGTTGTAGCGGATTTGAGACTCCGATTAGGTATAGGATGAAAAGCATCATGGGTCCAACATACAAGAAACTTCGCAAGCCTCCTCCAACAGATCTGCCTAATACAAGCTCCTTTCTTGAAACGGGTACGCTCAGCAAATATTCTATGACGCCGTGATCTGCTTCCTCGTAAATATCATAGCCTATAAAAACTGTGGTGGAATAAAGCATTGTTATAATTATTCCCGCCGCGTAATAGTTGAAGTAGCTCCCACCAACAGTGGCTTGCACGTCAACTCTGAACATGTGGTTTACAACCAAGCCAAAGAGGGCTATTTGTGAAACAAACCATATGGCGCGCATAATAAGCAGGAACTTGTAACGCAAAAACATTTTAATGTCTCTTTCAGCAACTATCCAAACTTTTCTAAGGCTTATCATTCCCTCTGAGCCTCTTCGATGGTTAAGCCTGTATAATGTGCAAAAACATCGTCCAGAGAAGGCTCGCTCATACGTATAGACTTAATCTGAAAATGCATGTCCATGAAGAACTCTGTGATTTTAGGCAAGACTTCCTCAGCTTGGTTCAAATAAATTTTTAAGTGGTTTTGCTTTATCGCCAAAACATTAACAACCCTTGAAATTCCCTTCAACTTTTCAAGAACTTTGCCTGGCACGTCCTTTTCTAGGGTTATTTCCACAACGTCTCCGCCTGGTATGCTATCTTTAAGCTTTTTAGGCTCGTCGCAGACAAGCAATTTGCCCTTATGCATTATTGCTACTCTGTCTGAAAGTACATCAGCCTCATAGAGTTCATTCGTGGCTAAGAGAATGGTGGATCCTTCATCCCTAAGGTCTCTCAGCATGTTCCATATCCTATGCTTGCCCACAACATCTATTTGGGCTGTGGGTTCATCAACAATGGCGATTTTAGGTCTCTGGATTAGGATTTTGGCTATTTCCACCCTCTTTCGCATGCCGCCGGAAAAAGTGTGCACGCTTTTGAAACGGTCATTCCAAAGATCAAGCTCTTCCAGAGCCCAGCGAACCCTTTTCTTACGCTCGTCCGGGGGCAAACCGCAAATTTTTGCGTGCCAGTTCAATATGTCCCAAGGAGAATCAACCCATAGAAGCTTAGGTTCTTGAAAAGCCATGCCAACAAGAGTTCTAGCCTTATCCGGCTCCTTAGTTACATCATATGGTCCAATAAACGCTGTCCCCTCAGTTGGCTTAATAACAGTTGTAAGCATAAGCAGGGTTGTTGTCTTCCCAGCCCCATTAGGCCCGAGAATTCCGAGAATTTCTCCTTCCTCCACATCAAGGTTTAGATGGTCAACTGCCGTGAAATCGCCAAACTTCTTTGTGAGATTCACCATGCGAATTATCGGCGCCATTCCCTATTCCTTACGTGAAAAGACACAGTTTGTTGGCAGTTACTTAAAGATTACGTGACAGCAGTTCAGAAGCGTGCTTTTCGGCCTCTTCAACAACTAGTTGCTCATTTAACGTTTTGACAATTCTGTTCTCCATCAAGATTTTACCGTCAACTATCACTGTTTCCACGTCGCTTCCCCTAGCTGAATACAATATGCTCGCATAAACATTGTGTAAAGGCCTTAAATGAGGTCTTGAAAGGTCAACTAGGATTATGTCCGCTTTTTTACCAATTTCCAACGAGCCTACAACCTTTTCCAGCCCTAAAGCTTTAGCCCCATTTATAGTTGCCATCCTTAAAACTTCGTCGGTGGATAGGACTTCGGGCTTTTGATAAATAAACTTCTGTAGTAAAGCTCCAAATTTCATGGTTTCAAACATGTCAAGGGAATTGTTACTTGCTGGTCCATCAGTTCCCAAAGTTGTGTTAATGCCTAAATCAATTAGCTCTTTGACTTTTGCAGTATTTAACCCAAGCTTCGTGTTAGCTATTGGCACATAAACAGCATTTACGCCGCGTTCCGCCAAAATGCGTCTATCCCCTTGGGATAGGTTAATGCAGTGTGCTGCTAGGACATAGCCTCTAAAAAATCCAAGCCTATCAAGAAACTCAACTTCACTGCAGCCATATCTTTTCTCATACTCCTTAAATAGTTCCGCCGATTCCGCCAAATGCATGTGAACGCCAACGCCGAGCTCTGAGGCCCTGTCTCGAACTTTCATAAGCAGTTCTGGACTACAACTGTAGGCCGCGTGAGGCCCAAGCATCGTCTTTACCCTTCCATCCGCATAGCCGTTAAAGGCTTTGGCAAAGCTAACGCTTGCATTTAGCATTTTCTCACCACGCGCCTTATCTTCAGCCTCGATTATCCCTTCAGCCAAGACGGCCCTTAAGCCGCTCTCAGAAACAGCCCTAGCAACAGCATCCTCGTAGAAGTACATGTCTGCAAAACATGTGGTGCCGCTTTTCAGCATTTCCAAACAGCCTAAGAGTGCTCCAATATAGACATCGTCACGTGTCAGCTTAGCCTCTAAGGGCCATATTGCCTCCCGCAGCCACACATCCAAGGGCTTGTCTTCAGCCAACCCCCTAAAAAGGGTCATAGCCACATGAGTGTGACAATTTATTAAGCCGGGGAGCGCGGCTTTACCCTTGGCGTCTATTTTTTCATCGGCAGATATGCCCACTGCCGACTCACGTTTCCCAACAAAGACTATTTCCCCATCCTTTATGGCTATGGCGCCATCCTCAATAACGTCAACGCCACCTCCTATAGGTAGGATGGTGCATCCATAAATCAGAATGTCAACTTTCACAAGCATCCCATGAAAATTAAAGGATGAAAGAACAAATAAAAAGTGCGCTAGCTCTTCGACTTTCCGGGCCTTCCCCTTCTCTTGAGTAAAGCCTAACTTGGACAAGCTTTATAAGTTGAATCCGTTATGCTTATCCACCCTTTTAAGTAGAGAATGCAAAGCCGGTTGTGCCAAATCCCCGCCTATGACTGATCCCTTCGGAATACCTGTGGCGCCAATCTTCTTACAAATGAAATTAAGCGAATCTTCTGTAAAGTTCAAGAGGTTTTGGCCCTCAGCTGTAAGTTTGTAAACCTTTCGGGGTCTTTCATTTGACATGTCCCACTCGCTTTTGACGTAACCACTTTTTTCCAAGGCATTCAAAAGCGGATAAATTGTGCTTGGGCCAAAATATACACCGAAGTTTTTGCGGATTCTAGTTATTATTTGGTAGCCATGCATCGGCTGAGAGCTTAGAAACTGAAGCACTATCAGATCTAGGAGGCCCTTCATAAGTTTAACCTGAACTTCTTTTGTGTTGTTCATATTTGCTCCATCCCTTTTGTATTTTTGTCTAACAGCTTTTCTGTTAGACTTGTATACGATATGTCCATTTTTAGACATATCTCAAGACTCTATAAAGCCTAAACAAAAATATAAAGGTTCACACTTAACGAAAACATATTAAAGCATAACAAGGGCATAACAGAACAGATATTCCAAAACATGCATAATCCATATAAACCCAGTAAAATAAGTCAAAAACAGAACACAAAAAGGCAAAGCAAAATGGAAGAAAACCTCAGAAAAGAAATTGTTCAACACATAACCAAAAACCTACTAGACATCCAAATACTCCGCCTAATAAACAAAGAACCAACATGGGGATACAAAATAAAAAAGCAAATAGAAACCTTCTCTGGGCTAAAAATACGCCATGGAGCCCTATACCCACTACTAAAAAAGCTTGAAAACAAAGGCCTAATAACAAGCCAAAAACAACAACAAGGAAAACGCACAAGAAAAACATACGTAATAACAGAAAAAGGGAAATTATACGTAAATGTTTATCAGAATACAATAAAAGAACAAATACTGGATAATACATAATTAATAAGATTAAGAATGAGGAAAGGCAGCCAGAAGTTAATGGAGCAAATTAATCGAATTTTTGAAAGATATGGACGTAAGGCTTTTGAAGTAGCTAAAAACGCCATTTTAGAAGAAGAAACAATCCAATTGCAAGTTTATAAGGCTTTACAATATTTTATGGATAAATCATGGTATGATGTTCAGCATCCAGCTTTAATATCTCTAACATGTGAAACCGTTGGAGGAAACCCTGATAAAACAATAAATATAGGTGCCTCAATTGTCTTACTAGCCGGAGCTGCAGACTTACATGATGACGTTATAGACAAATCTAAAGTTAAAGATTCAAACCTTACAGTTTTTGGAAAGTTTGGAAAGGACATAGCTATTCTTGCGGGCGACGCTCTTTTATTTAAGGGTTTACTTCTTCTGCATAAATCATGCGAGGAGTTTCCCAAAGAACAAGGTGAAGCCATTTTAAAACTCGTAAAGCAAGCATTTTTTGAAATAGGTAGCGCGGAAGCAGTCGAAGTGGGATATAAAGTAGATAAGTATAACTTGACACCAGAAGAATACCGTAGAATTATCGAAACAAAAGCCGCTGTTGCTGAAGCATGCGCACGAATAGGTGCGATGCTAGGCGGTGGAAGTAAAAAGGAGATTGATGTGCTAGGCCGTTACGGCAGAGTCCTCGCAATTCTAATGGCCATAAGAAATGAGTTTATAGATATATTCGAACCCGATGAGCTAAGAAATAGAATTAAAAATGAATGCTTACCTCTTCCTCTTTTATATGCTCTTAAAAGCACGAAAGAAAAAAGGGGCGAAATTATTCGGATCATTGAAACGGGCAAAATAACTGAGAAAACATCACAACATTTAGTGGAACTAATAAATTGTATGGACGAAATTCAAAGGTTGAAGGATGAAATGCACTCTCTAGTGAAGGAAACAGCAAATTCATTGAAGCCTATTAAAAGAAACAGAACCACTCTTAGGCTACTCCTCCAATCGACATTGGAGGATTTATGAAACCTATAACCAACCTACAGGCCTAATTGGTCTTGGTCTTTTAGTTTTTGCCAATCTCCTTCCCTCTTCTGTATTTATGTTCAACATATCTGCTTAAAAGCTTTTTGTTTTATTTTGAAACAGAATTTAGAATACTAAATGTTTATGTGTAAATGGGAAGTGAAAAATCTAAGGGAGAATGAGTGCTCGAAGAAATCTTGATAAGATTTGGAATTACAGGTAGATTCACCGTTATAAATATTGTAGTGGTGTCAAATGCTTTTATCTGGTACTTCCTTGTTTTTAGCATTTTAAAAATGATCATTACTGAAATTTCTGTATTATTATGGAGTGTTCACTTTGCAGGAGCTATCGTTTCCGCAGTGATCGGAGCTGTGCTTAGTGAAAGAATTCGCAGAAAAACTTTTTTCATATCTTGGATGATGCTTGGAGTGATTTCCTCGTTTATTTTGTCATGCGTCACTTTTACGAGTGTTTTGAATATTTTACTGATATCGTTGTTCACTGGAGTGGCGTTCGGGATAGGTGTTCCCGCAAGTTTAGGATGCTTTGCAGAACACACCGCTATTGAAAACCGAGCGAAGCTTGGCGGTTTAATCTTATTCATAAACAGCATAGGAACATTTTTGCTCGGATTAATAATGTCGGGTGATATAACTTTAAACGGTTTTATCCTCGCAATTTGGAGACTTAGCGGCTTGATTATTTTTCTTCTGTTTGAGCCTCCCTCTGAAAGCATGAACAATAGACGAAATGTTTCTTTTGGTTTCATACTTCATCGACGATCTTTTGTTGTATATCTTCTTCCATGGGTTATGTTCTCACTTGTAAACTATCTGAGCGTCCCGGTATTAAACAAGCTTTTCACAGCAGAATTGGTTGAATCTATCGTTATAATTGAAAGTACTTTAGCAGGTTTTTTCGCGATTATGGGAGGTTTTCTATCCGATATTTTTGGACGTAAGCGCATGAGTATCATTGGATTTGTTATGCTAGGCCTTGGATATGCCGTATTGGGTATTTACCCGGAAAACTTGCTTAACTGGTATTTCTACATTTTAGTTGATAGCATCGCATGGGGTCTTTTTCATGTAATTTACATTTTTACTATTTGGGGAGACCTTAGTGAGGGTGTCTCTACTGGAAAATATTACGCAATAGGAGGGCTACCTTTTTATGTTTCAAATTTTCTGCGAATTTTGATAGGTCCGTATATTGCAGAGGCCGTATCCGCATATGCAATATTCTCTTTTACGGCACTTTTTATGTTTTTAGCGACTCTGCCTTTAATGTTTGCCATGGAGACTTTGCCTGAGAAAACTCTGCGGGAGCGGGAGTTGAGGAGTTATATTGAGAAGGCTAAGCGGGTTAGGGAAAAGTTTACCAAGGGTTAAGTAAATGCTGTTTTGCTGGTGAGTTGGGTGTTCTTTCATGTTATGTTGACGATGGATTGTGATCTTCAGTGTCGTTATTGTTTTGGTGAAGCCTTAGAAGATTTTGGCGACGGTTTTGGTTTTGATGTTGATTATTCTCTGCCTAGGCGTTTGGGTTATGATGTTGATTTGTTAAGGCGTTTTTGTGGGCTTGATTCTGATTGTGTTTTGATTTTTTATGGTGGTGAGCCCTTTTTATGCCTTGAAGAGATTAGAAATGTAATGGACGGTGTTAGGGTTAGGGGTTTTGCTGTTCAAACGAATGGTTTGCATTTGAGCCGTTTGGAGTCAGCCTATGTTAACCGTTTCAGTGTTATTCTAGTGTCTGTTGATGGTGACGAAGCCTTAACGGATTATTATCGTGGACATGGCGTTTATCGCAGAGTTGTTGAAAATTTGAGGTTAGTTAGGCGTAATGGCTTTAAGGGTGAGATTATTGCCCGGATGACTGTTATGGAGGAAACCGACATTTATAGGCAGGTTTTGTGGCTTCTAAATAATGGTGATTTCGCCTTTTCTTCTGTTCATTGGCAGCTCAACGCTGGTTTTTGGAGCGACTTTGAGAAGCGCAAATTTAAGGAGTGGAGTGAGGAAAGTTATAACCCTGGAATTCGCCGCCTTGTGAAGTTTTGGGTTGACCAGATGGAGAGGCGTGGCGTTGTTTTGAGGCTTTACCCGTTTTTGGGTGTGGCTCAGTCTCTCCTGTTTGGTGAGGAGAAATCGCTTTTGAGATGTGGTGCCGGATGGATAAATTATGCCATACAAACAGACGGCCACATTATACCTTGTCCAAGCATGTGGGGTATGCGTGATTTCTACTTGGGGCATATAAGCACTGCACATCCGTTGAGGCTTAGGAAGGTTTTTGTGGGTGAGCCCTGCACAAGTTGTGGAATCTTCAACATTTGTGGTGGAAGGTGCCTATACGCAAACGTGACAAAGCGCTGGAATCCTGAAGCCTACAAGCTTGTTTGCAAGACTGTTGAGAACATGATTGACGCCATAATGGGCGAACTGCCAAGAATTAGGAAACTCATTAAAGTTGGCAGAATAAGGGTTAGAGATTTCAACTTTTTGAAGTATGTTGGATGCGAAATCATCCCATAAGTATTAATCGTTATTTTAACGTATAAATAGGGTGAAAGGCAAAACAGGTTATAGGAGAAACTTGCGAAATAAGAAATTAAACTGAAACGCAATTTTATTTTCACTACCCCCTTCTCCTATTGATTTTAGTATAAGATTTAAACTTCCAGCAGTGCCTATTCAAGTTGTGATTGAAGTTGCCAACATTCTTGGAAATTGAAGGAAATATTTTAGAAGGAGTTTTTAGGAAGCGGCTAACCCGTTTCTCAGCACAAGTGGAGGTGGACGGGAAGGTTGTTGAATGCTTTTTACCTAATCCTGGAAGGCTCAGCGAACTACTGATTTCCGGCAGCAAGGTCGTCTTGAAAGGGGCTGTGGCTGCTGGTTTTAGGAAAACCGTTTACGACCTCATAGGCGTTTATCAGGGTGACATGATAGTCTCCGTTGACGCTCGTATACCCAACAAGCTTGTTTTAAAAGCATTAAAGAATGGAGATTTATCGGAGTTTTTGGGCTATACGGTTATTAAACCGGAACACATTTACGGTCGTGTAAAGTTTGATTTTCTTCTTGATGGATTAGGGTTGAAGTCTTGCCTTTTAGAGGTGAAGTCTTGCACCCTTGTCCGTGATGGTGTTGCAATGTTTCCGGACGCCCCCACAGAAAGAGGAGTCAAACATGTTCTGGAGCTTACCAGAGCTTTAAGGGATGGTTACAGGACCGCCGTGCTTTTCATTGTTCAAAGGGATGACGCATGCATGTTTAGGCCTAATGATGATGTAGACCCAAAGTTTAGTAAAACCCTTCGTGAAGCTGCAAAGAATGGCGTGGAAATTTATGCTTACTCGGCAAACTTCATTAGAAATAAGGTAGCGCTTGGCGGAAAAGTCCAAATTATGCTTTAGCCATGTCCTCATGTACTGTGGAAAAGGGAAATTATAAAAACAAGTTTTGCATGAGAACATTTAACCCAACATAGCCCGGGATGATGTTGATGGCTGAAGCATCTTCAAGAAAGTTTGTGGCTGTTGACCCTGCTAAATGCACAGGTTGCAGCTTATGTGAGTACGTTTGTACTCTTGAGAAGAACGAGCTTCCATGGAACCCTTTAAAGTCTAGGATTAGAGTTATCCGTTTGACTCCGGCTTTCAATTTCGCTTTAACTTGTCGCTTTTGCGAGAACGCTCCCTGTGTTAGGGCTTGTCCGAGAAACGCTTTAACCCAGACAGAGGAAGGCTTCATTCTTGTTGATGAGGTGAAGTGTGACCGTTGCGGTTGGTGTATCCAAGCCTGCCCATATGGTGGAATTTCACTCCATCCAGACAAGACTTCCGTTTTAGTTTGCGACCTTTGTAATGGTGAACCAAAATGCGTTGAATTCTGCCCAGAGGAAGCTTTAGAACTCGTAACTGCTGATGAAATAGCAATTAAGAAGTGGGCGGCGGCCATGGAGAAATTGCCAGCGGAAGTTGAAAAGTTGACAAATCTGGTAAAGCGGAGAGAATGGGCAACACTATTTGCCGAAGCTGAAGAAAGGGCCAAAAGGTTTTCAAGGAAGCTTGAGGAAATAAACGCACGAGCCAAAATAACGTTTTTTGGGCTACCTCCAAGTGAGGAAACAGCGGAAATAATCCTTAGAGAACTCGACCACCAAGGGAGAATATCCATTCCGGCACATTGGAGAACAAGCCTAAAAACCCGTAAACTTGCACTGATAAGGCGTGGTAACAAAATCGAAATTGTCCCGGGAGAGACTATTCCCTCTTCCACCCTAACCAAAAAATAATCTCAAAGCGGCAGTGTTAATCCATCTATAGCAACTTTTTCAATTCACTTTAACTCAAGGTTCTAGAATAAGATTCGAAAACATGGTATGACTATTTGTTGGAAAAGGCTTAAATTTCCACAGAAAGTTGTAAATAAGGAGGGTTGAGAATGGGAAGGTTGAAGGACGGATATCAAGAGTTTACAAAAAGAGCAAATGAGGTTGCAGAAGCAAAAAGCTTGATGGCCGGATGGAACAAGGTCATACAGTTCATAGCTGAGGGAGAAGGCGACTTTTACATAAAATTCGAAAATGGAGTAGCAACCTTTCATGAAGGGAGACATGAAAAGCCAGATGTGACGCTCAAGGGACCAGAAGAAGTTTTTTACAAAATGCTAACCCGCGAGCTAGACCCTACAAGGGCCTACTTCGCCAAACAATACACAATTGAAGGCTCAATGGCAGACGCAATGAAATTTGCCCGCATCGGAGCTGCAGTGGCAAAAACTGTCTAGGGGCCTAAAACCCCATTTTTCTCTTTTAAGTGTTTTTATTCTCCTCTTTGCAGCCAAGCCAAAATTGTAATAAGCCATAAGTAGCCAAAAATTATTGCGGCTACACCAGCTGCCAGACTATAATTTAGTCCTAAAAGAATTGCCGGAACGTTGAGGGTGCAATAACCAAGAATTATTGAGAAAACAATGAGCCGCGAAACTTGTAGGCTAACCCTCATTAGGACTATCCCCTCAAACGTTAACAGAACACCAACTATGGTTGTCAGCAAACCCGATAAAACCGGGTCAAAGCTTATCGTTCCAGCTCCAACAGTGAAGACTATTCCCCTACCAGTCGCAAGCCCATAAAAACCTAAAGCGCTGACAGCTGTTCCAAAAAGTATAGATAAACCAATTCCAGCCTGAATCAAATTGAGGTAGGTGCTCCTAGAGGGGCTAATTTTTTTAATCCTCTTGATCTTTGCAATTTTTGAAGTTAAACCTTCAAGAACCCTCTTCAACCCCAACAGCTCCTGGATTTCGCCTTGAAAATTTTAGGCGCAAAATTAAAAAGGGAGTATAGGGGCGCATTAGGCTTTTTCACCTTGCAACTTGAAAATTTCCTCTCTAAGCCTCTTATGGTCTACCTTTCCAACGTCTGTCTTTGGAACTTCACCTCTGAACTCCACAATTTTCGGAACTTTGTAGTGGGCGAGCCTTTCCTCACACCATTTTATGACCTCTTCCTCCGTG
>JAWAZO010000027.1:0-16271 GCA_038817565.1 Bathyarchaeia archaeon | reverse complement strand
GAAAACCAATAGGTAAGTTCCAATTGATTCAAGAGATGCTTTACAACATGAGCGTTCTAATTGAAACTGGAAGGCTTCTGGGTTATAAGGCGATATACGCCATATCTAAAGGCAGCCCTGAGGCGAGGAGGCTTTCTTCGATGGCTAAGGTGTACTGTGGGGAAGCCGCTGTAAAAGTGACATATGACGCTATACAAATTCATGGAGGCTTAGGACTTTCGGACGAAATGCCCCTAGAAAGATACTACAGAGATGCAAGAATGATGACGATACCAGACGGCACAAGCGAAATAATGAAGTTGATAACTGGCTATACAATATTGGGGAAAGGCTTCGCCGCCTACGCCTAGAACCACCCATCACGTTTTTCTCTTATTAAACGCTAATTTTAGGCTTAACGGAATAATTATTGTTGCGGTCGATATCCATGGAGGGTGAAATCTTAGATAGGCTTAGGAAAATTGTTGGAGAAGATAATGTTCTCATAGGCAGTGATATAAGCGAGGAGTATGCCCATGACGAATCGCTTGTAGTTAAGCACCGTTTGCCAGACGTTGTTGTTAAACCCGGAAGCGTAGAAGAGGTTGCGGATGTACTGCGCCTAGCAAATGAAAAGATTATCCCGGTAACGCCTCGAGGCGGTGGCACCGGTTTATGTGGTGGATGCGTTGCGCACTCTGGAGGAATTCTTCTATCCCTTGAAAGAATGAACAGAATATTGGAAGTGGACGAGGAAAATCACGTGGCGGTTGTTGAGGCTGGAGTGGCGCTGTCAGACCTCTATAAGGCTGTCGAAGAACACGGCTTATGCTATCCCATCTATCCTGGAGAGGAGACAGCCACGGTTGGCGGTAACATAGCCACTAACGCTGGAGGAATGATGGCCGTCAAATACGGCGTCACTAGACATTTTATTCTAGGCCTTGAAGCCGTCTTGCCAACAGGGGAGATAATTAAAACCGGAGGGAAGTATGTTAAGGCGTCAACGGGCTACGACTTAACCCAACTACTTGTGGGTTCGGAAGGAACTTTGGCCGTGATAACAAAGGCAATATTGAAGCTTGTTCCACGACCAAAAGCAAGGCTAACACTTTTCGCAGCCTTCAAAAATCTTGGAGACGGAGTTAAGGCTGTTCCCACCATACTTAAATCCGGCAAGACGCCCCTAATAATCGAGTTTTTGGACAAGATGGGGCTTGAGAGCATGGAAAACTACACAGGAATAAGGGTTCCGATAAGCGAAAATGTGCGCAGTGCAGCCGAAGCCTTCCTCTTAATAGTTTTGGAAGGTGAAAGTCAAAAAGATGTTTACGAGGACGCTGATGTTGTAAGCGATATATGCACAAAGGATGGGGCAATAGAAGTTTTTGTTCCATCCACTGAAAGGGCGGGCAGAGAGCTCCTCGAGTTAAGGGAGAAATCCTTCTACGCGGCTAAAGATGCCGGCGCAACATACCTCGTGGACGTTGTTGTCCCCCGCAGCGAAATCCCCAGATTCATGGAGCAAGTTAAAGAGATATCCATAAAATATGCAACAATTATAAGCGGTGCCGGACACGCCGGAGATGGAAACATTCACCTCGCCATAATAGAGCAAGACATAAACAAGTTGTCGGTGATCGTGAAGGAAATCTATTGCCTTGGAAAAGCTCTTGGCGGCACAATCTCAGCCGAACATGGTATAGGCTTAGAAAAAAGGGAAATATTCCTCCAAATGGAGGATAAGGCAAAAATAGAGCTTATGAGGAGGATAAAGAAGGCTTTTGATCCAAACAACATCCTAAACCCTGGAAAAATTTTCTAGAGGGGCTTAATTTTCTTGAACTCCTCTGCTCCTATTTCAAAGGCTTTGAGATTTAAATCTAGGCTTCTGTCGAAGAAAAGCTCCCCTATGACAGCCTTAAAAGTCTCCATTTTTATTGGAGTAAACCCTGAAGCGGCTAGACATCCCACCAACACAACATTTTGGAGGATTATATCTCCGGCCTTTTTGGCCAACTCTGTCGCCTCAACAACGTGGACACTGTAAACAAGCTCTTTAATTGCTTCTAAAACCTTGTTTATTGGGGGATATGTTGCCTCGCCGGATAAGACATCTATTGGGTAAACTGGCCTAGGGTTAACTATCACTTTGGTCTGCTTGTTACCGAAATCCCCAATAATGCGTAGACATTCAACGGGCTCAAAGCCTAGGATTATGTGAGCTTTTCCCTTTGGTATCAAAGGCCCATATTCCGCCTCTTTTGAAAGGCGAATGTGGCTTGTCACGCTTCCACCCCTCTGGGCTGCTCCATAAGTTTCACCAACGGATGCGTAGAACCCAGCCTTAACAGCCGCTGAGGCTATTATGTAGGAGGCTTGTATGTTTCCTTGTCCCCCAACACCCGTAACGATTATGTTTAGTGGATCTTCCAATTATGGCGCCTCCTCAATGATTATGGCTTTTGCCGGGCAGAGGTCGGCGCAAATGCCGCATCCAACGCAAACGGCCTCATCAATCTTCGCCTTGCCCTTTTCAGAATCCCAAATGTTCCCTGGACACTTGAAAACTCTTGTGCAGAACCTTACGCATCCACATTCATCACCTATACATTTGTCCTGATCAACGTAAATCTTGGGCTTTCTCTTTTTCCTCGCTGTCTCGGTTAGGGGACATTCGTGTCTGAATATCAGAACCTTTGTTCCGTTCATCTTAAGCATTTCGTAAACATTTTGGACAGCTTCCTTAACATTAAATGGGTCTACAATCCTAACTTCAACGCCTATCCCCCTACAGATATCTTCTATTGGAATTTGCGGAACAGGATTTCCCAAAGCGTCGACGCCTGTGCCGGGGTGGGGCTGATGGCCTGTCATCGCTGTTGTATTGTTGTCTAGTATGACGTATAGAATGTTAGCGTTGTGCCACTTCGCGTTTATTAATGCCGGTATGCATGCGTGATAAAAGGTTGAATCGCCTGATATGGCTATAACTGGCTTGTCAAGGCCGAATTGGGCTAGTTTTCCAAAACCATTTGCAGTTCCTATACTTGCTCCCATACAATGAAGCGTCTTGGCAACGGAAAAGCCTGTTGGGAGAAGCCCTAAACTATAGCATCCGATGTCGCCGGTCACAATTCCATCCCGACCGTCCCATTGCAATGCCTTTTTTATTGCAAAGAAGGAGGCCCTATGAGGACATGCTGCACAAAAGCCCATGGTTCTTGGGGGGACTGTAGAACCAACAGCTGCAGAAACTTTTTCTTGATATTCCCTTTCCCTCGGCTGGTAGTTTAGGCCCATTACTTCGGCTAAAGCCCTAATGACTACGTCGACATCTATTTCACCTGTTCCAGCGCCAAACTCGCCACGAACATGGCCCGACTTTTTACCATAAAACTTTATGGGGCCAACGTTTTCCTCAGCCAAAAGTTCAGCTGCCACCATTTTCACGTTCTGTTCAAGGAACGGGTCTATTTCCTCGACGAACAATACCTTTTTAGCATGTCTTAAATGCTTCAATACAAGCTTTTCTGGAAGGGGCCACGTTGTTCCAAGTTTCAGTATTCCAACTTCATCTTCAAGCCCAAGCATTTTCACAGCCTCTAAGGAGTAGAGCCAACCAGTTCCAGAAGTTATTATTAGGAAGTCAGCGTTCTCCTTGCCCACATACTTGTTAAACTTCGACTCTTCGAATTTTGCTTGGGCCCTATTCATTTTCTCGTGAAGAATGCTGTGAAACATGCATGTAATGGATGATGAGCCCGAAGTCCACAAATCTTGTGAGCTGAAGGAAGCCATCCGCCTCTCTTCAGATATTGGTCCAAGGGTGACCACCCCTCTTGCGTGGGAAAGCCTTGTCACTGTTCGAACCATGCATATTAATCCAAGCTCTTCAGAAAGTTCAAAGGCGAATTTTGTCATATCCTTGGCTTCCTGCGCCGTTGAAGGTTCTAAGAGGGGAATGTCCGCAAACCTGGCATAATTGCGGGTATCAAGCTCAGTTGTTGTTGAATGAGCCGAGGGATCGTCTCCGGTTACAAGGACGAACCCGCCTCTTGTTCCGGAAAGGTTAACAGTCATGAGAAAGTCTGAGCAGACATCAGCACCAAGATTTTTCATGGCTGTCAAAGATCTTAAGCCAGCGGCGGATGCAGCTCCAGCGGCTTCAAGAGCCACAATTTCGTTCACCGACCACTCCACATAAATGTTAAACTTCTTTGCAACCTTAGTTAATGCCTCCACAACCTCTGAAGCTGGATTTCCAGGATAACCCGAACAGAAGTTGACCCCAGCTTCAAGGGCCCCCCTCGCTATTGCCTCATTACCCATGAGCAAAACTTTTCTGTTCGGCTCGTTTAAATCAAGCATAGACATTTACAACGCCTCCTTCAAGATTCTTAACCTATACTCATCGTTTAAGAGCAGATAGGAAGTCTTCTCATGTGGCATTTCTGTAAGTACCCTCCTTTTTCTCGCTAATGCCGCCTCATACAAATGTCTGAGCTTATCTTCCCCTGGAGATTTTACCTCTAAAACATTATTTTTTATTGCTTCCTGAATTATCCTTTCGCCAGTATTTGTTCGGACTATTATCGTGTTCCAGCCCTCTTCCCCTTCGACTGTGCCGACTGATATGTCTGCAAACTCGTTTGTCATGTCAAAGCATGTGTTACATGAAGGCATTATAAACATTCGAAGTTCATCCAATGGAACCTCCAGCCTTCCTTCCTCAGTTTGTATTATAAACGTGTTGGATGGGGGTGGAGGCACATCCATCTTCAAAACTCTTCTCCCTCCAACCTTTCTTTTTATGAATTCATAAGCTGAGGGAAGAAGCGCCCATGTGCAGAATAGCCCAACCACCAATTTTACTTTGTTCGCCTCAAGCTTCAATTCTGAAGTTTGCATTTTACGTATTGCTGCAACTTGACATGGTGTTCCAACAAAGCCAACAGCACCTTTCTCATGTTTTATTGCTTCAAGCACCATCGAAACCGTTGGGCATGCCAAGTATTTGGAGCGGGCGCAAGCCAACACCTCATCCCTTTTTCTAACAATTACTGGTTGGGGATTAACTCCATCATCCGATTTTACAAGAACAGCTGAGGCTATTTCCCCCGTTTCTAACGCATAAGATATTAGGGCTGAAACCACTCCTCCATACTGCGAAACTGTGCAAATTTCCGGATTCTTCGCCCTCCCATGAATTATCATTTTGCTAAATCCCAGCACATGATCCGTTCTGCAAGTGCCGAAAACTCTGTTGTCTAGAAACGCCACGTCCAAATATGTTCTTGGACAAAAGGCAAAACATTTCCCGTTTTTGAGGTTGCAAGGCTCAAATACAACCGCCTTGCCATCCACTATGTCAATGTAGGGGCAAAGGTTTGCACATGCACCACAAGCAACACATAGGTTTTGGCTTAAAACTGCCTTCTTAAGGTCTTCAACCCCTCCCGTAATCAAAAACTTCACCATCCGGTTGCGTATTAATCTTAGCTTATCAACCTTTAAGTGTTTGCTGATTTCATCTGTGTGAGTAAACTTGGAATATCCTAAAATTTATAACTAGGCTTTTGCTAGTTTTTGGGAAGGTGAGTCTGTGAACATAGTGGCAGCGCTGCTCGTTCTTAAAAGTCAGCTCTTCCAACTTCCAGGAGGAGATGTTTTCTCACAAATTTTAACTTTAATCATCTACGCTTTCATATTTATCTCTATATTTTATGGTCAACGTATTCAGCTTTACATTATGCTTAGGGAGGTTGAGGGCAGCCTATACAAGTTGAAGTATATTAGAGATGAGGGTCGGAGAATAGCCATAGAAACCATTAAGGAGATTGGAAAGCCTCAGACAGATCCCACAGCAAGAGTTGACCGCTTCCTCGAATACTTCACAATTGCCCCCCAGAGTCTTGACCCAGCCGGCATTGTCTGGAAGCTTGAACACATATTAGACGTTAGGGATACCCGCTTCAAGGATGAGGTTAAGCTTATCGCCCCAGCAGCTGATGAAACTCAGGCGAACAATTTGGAGAATACGCTTGAGGCGGCTATGGCTTTAAACTACATATATAAGGTTATAAGGCACTATTACCTGCTTGGGAAGAAGACTCTTAGCCTCTACATTATAATGCAGATTCAAATGATTCTCCCCCTAGTTATGCGGGAGGCAGAAGCCTACGCTAGTGCCCTCAAAGCTTTTGCTTATGGTCAGCCTATCGGTGATGGTGTAGGCGCGCTTGTTGCAGCCAAACTCATGCATGGCCACCCAATAAGAAAAGTCCCAAAGGACTGTGTTGTGGCTGAGGTTCCCTTTGAAGGTAGAATAGCCTACGTTATAAAGGCTGAAGGCCCTGGCGGTAATGTAGGCAAGCCCGGAGATGCCATTAAAACGATTATTGAGGAGAACGAGGGTAAAATAGCCAACATAATCATGATTGATGCCGCTTTAAAACTTGAAGGCGAGGATGTAGGCGAAGTGGCTGAAGGTGTAGGCGCAGCCATAGGCGGTCCAGGAGTGGACCAGTTCAAAATTGAGGAAACCATTTTGAAGTACCGCATACCAATAAACGCTGTAATAATTAAAGAGGATATTGGCGACGCGGTTTCACCGATGCGTAAGGAGATTTTTGAGGCTGCTGACAAAGCCATAGAAAGGATTAGGCAAGTAATCTTAGAAAGGACTAAGGAGGGCGACAAGGTTATTATTGCCGGTGTTGGAAACACAATAGGCATCGGACAATAGGAGGATTATTGAATGAGCAGAAGCAGTGGCAACACGTCCGCGGCTACAAGGGTTTCGTCCTTCGTCCTACTAATAATATTTATCACTTTAGCCTTAGCTTTAGCAGCGCTTGTGCTTGCAATTTACCTTTACAACACTGCGCCAGAAATAGCTGTTTACTGGCTTCTTTTGGGCTTTATAGGCTTAGCATTATCAACGTATGTTCTATTCCAGACGCGGCAGCGCATATTACGCCTAAAAATTGAGACTCCTCCTATTACCACAACCATTGAGTGCAGGAAGTGCGGCTTCAAAAGTGTTCGGGAGTTCCAGCGGGGCGACTATGTTTTCAAAGAGGTTGAACCATGCCAGAAATGTAATGAAAAAATGATTATAACCGCCATCTACCGGGAGGTCCGTGAGAGGGGTAAAACGCCTTCTTTTCCCTATTAGAGAGTTATGTTAGGACTAGGCAGCCTTCCTCAACTATTAGGACTGTGTGTTCTGCTTGAGCCACTGGTTTTCTGCTGGTTTCTATAAAAACTGGATAGCTCATAATCGCCTTCGAAGTTAATAGTTCATGGAAGGCTTCTCTATAATGTTCTTTTGGAACCACGCCTTGAAGCCAACGCTCAGTGAAGGGCAGTGTTTTAAAGTTTTCCTCAATATACTTTAAGAGTTTCTTTGCATAGACATTTTTGAGCGGCTTCTGCTTTACAAAGCGGAATATTGTGGCTTCCTTGCTGTTTTCCACCTTGCCAATGGCGTTCTGAACCGTTACGAAGGGTTCTATGGCGTAGGCTTCTCCAGCCTTAACCTTTGTGAAGGATAGGTGGGCCACGTTTGGCAGCGATGTTCCAGCATGCACCAAATATCTGCCTACGCTGTGCCCTGTTAAGTTTGAGATCGGTTTAAAACCTTTGGATTTTATTGTCTGCTCGATTAGGGCGCCAATCCTTGATGTTGGTGTTTCTGGACGTATGGCTTCAATAGCCTTTTTTAAGGCTTGTTCCGCCGTGTTTACCATTTCACGGTATTCTGGATTGAAGCATATTGTCACTGCTGTGTCGGTTACATAGCCGTCCACGTGGGCGCCAATGTCTACCTTAACAAGGGATTTCTCCGGAATTCTCTTTGTGTCGTTTGGTGGGGAGGTGTAGTGGGCTGCAATCTCATTTATTGAAACGTTGCATGGGAAGGCTGGTTTCCCGCCTTTACGCCTAATAAGCTCTTCGGCTCTTTCACAAACCTCAATTATTGGCATGTTTTCTCGGACAAAGCTCTTTAACTCCTCACGGGTTTCGCGGAGAATCTTGCCCGATAAGCGGAGCTTTTCAAAGGCTTCGTCTTTTATGGCTTTCATTTATGGCACTTTAACCTTTTAACTTTATAAACTAAACAATATCAAGAGGTTTAAAGATTTAGTGGGGGGTTGTGTTTGGCGAAGGTCACATGGTTTGGACACGCTTCATTCAAAATTGAGATGGGTGGAAAAATCGTCTTAATTGACCCTTGGCTTGACGGAAATCCAGCCTCACCTGTGAAGGCTTCTGAAATCGATAGGGTTGACGTTGTGTATGTTACTCATGACCACGAAGACCATCTTGGAGATGCAGTAAACATTTGTAAACGGACCAACGCCACCTTTGTCTCAACCTTTGAGCTTGGCAATTATGCCAGCGAAAACGGGGTGAAAGATGTTGTTGGGCTTAACATAGGCGGATGCGCAGAGGTTAAGGGCGTAAAACTCTACATGGTTCAAGCCTTCCACACATGCTCAAAGGGGGCACCAACGGGTGTTGTCGTTGAAGCTGAAGGAAAAAGGGTTTACCACGCTGGAGACACCGGACTTTTCGGGGATATGAAGCTTATTGGGCAACTCTATAAGCTTGACTTAGCATTGTTGCCTATCGGTGGGTACTACACCATGGGCGCTTTGGAGGCGGCAAAAGCCGTCGAACTGTTGAAGCCTAAGGCTGTGGTTCCGATGCATTATAAAACCTTTCCAGTTTTAGCCCAAACGGCAGAAGAGTTCATTAAAAAAGTGAAGAGGAAAGCTCCTAGAGTCAAAGTGGTGGTTCTGAATCCCGGTGAAAGCTACCAGTTCTAGTTAGGCTTTGGGTTTGAAAATCTTCGGCTGGAGGGTTGCGAACTCATCTCCACCCATGTGGAAAATCATCCTCGCTTTTTCTAGGTTGTAGCCTCCACTTGTGAAGCACTCCTTGTTGGCGTAAGCCTCTAGGATTTCTCCAACAAAAATTGTGTGGTCCCCGGTTTGGAATTGGCTGTGGAGCTTACACTCCAAGTGGGCTATGCACTCCTTAATTATTGGTGGCTTGACTTTTCTAGCCGGAAGGGGTGTTAATCCAGCCTCCTTAAACTTGTCGTGATCTCTTCCACTCACCCGTCCACAATAGAATGTGGCGTCCAGTATCTCCATCGTTGGAATGTTAACCACAAATTCTTTTGTCTCTTGAATTAGGCTGTGGGAGTATCTACGGGGCGCAATGCTAACAGCCACAAGCGGTGGGTTAATGGAAGTTGGCATAACCCAAGCCAAAGTAATAATGTTTGATTTTCCGTCTTTGCCAATGCATGAGACGAGAACAGTGTGCATTGGGTGGACAAGCCTAAAAGCGTTTGAAGGACTTACATCAACAACTTCTTTTCCATTCATTTTGCATCATTCCTCCTGTTTTCTAGCGTTTTATGTGGAACTTATCTATTATATTTCTCGCTTTTTCCCGCTTTCTCCGATGGTCTTCAAGGAAGCTGTTAATCCTACTTGCCAACTCGTTTTTGCATTCGCCACAGAGGATCTCCCCAGCCTTGCATTTTCTTTCTCTTTCGGCAAGCTTATCATCGTCTTCCTCAAACATGAATAGGAAATACTGGAAAACTGTGCATATGGATGGGTCTCCGCCCATTTTCCGCTGCTCAGCCACCGTCGGCTTACCACCGGTAAAAGCGTTCCAAACTTTTCGCTTCACCAATTCCGGCGGGTCTGTTGTGAATATGCATGTTTCGGGTTCTGAGGCGCTCATTTTCCCGCCGACACCCAAGCCTGGAAGAAGGCGGCAGTGAATTTGCGCCGGCTTATAATAGCCAAGTTTAGGCGCCACATCACGAGTTATCCGCCAGTAGGGGTCCTGGTCTATGGCTGCGGGGATAAGAGCCGGAACATTCTCACCTGTTAATTTGACGTGGATAAAGCATGGAGCTGCCTGTATAGCAGGCCAGAAAACCCACCCGATGTTTGTGCTTTCTTGGAAGCCGAAAGTCGCCCTAGCAGTTGAGTATGTGATGCGTTTAGCAACTTCTAAGGCTAAATCGTATAATAGGTCTATGTCTTGCACATCATATATTATGAAGGTGTTTTCGGGCTTGAAGCCTAAAGCTATGAGGTCTAAGGCATTTTCGTAGGCAAAGTTTGTGGCCTCTTTAAGCTCCAACTCGTCTTTCACCAAGAATTTTTCGTCGTCAGTCATTTGGAAATATAGCCTTGTCTTGAAACTGTCCTGCAAGTGCTTTGTGAAGATCCATGGAACTAGGTGTCCTAAGTGAACATGGCCTGATGGGCCTCGACCAGTATAGAGCACAAATTTTGTCCCTTTTTCATAAAGGTCTAGGACAACGTCCAAGTCGCGATGCGAAAAGAAGAGGCCTCTCCGCAGTTGTAGATGAAGCCCACCAGTGTATTTTGCTAGTTTTTGAATCAGCTCCATTGTTAGGGGTTGAGTCCCGAACTCGCGTATTAATCGTTCATAGTCGACTTTGCCCCTAACCTCCCACGGAGTGACAACCATCTCGTTTCTTTCTTCGCCAACCAACTCTTTGCACTTTCCAAGCCTTTTCGGCTTCCTTATAAATTCCAATGAAACGTATTAAATTTTGTGAAAACAATTTTGGAATAAGCTATAAATATGTGGTTGGCATCTCCATTCAAATGTTGCTGGTGAAGGGATGCCCCGCCAATTTCCATGATAAAGGGTGTTGCTTTCTCCATTAAAGGGCATAGCTTAAAAACCCTTCAAAAACTCTTATGTAAGCATCACAACACGATAAACAGTCTAAACCACAATTTGGGTGTTGAAAATGACTGGGTTGCGGCTTCATGAAAGGAAAACTTTAATGGCGTTACAAGAGCTTGGCGGAAAAGCCTCTATTGAAGATATAGCCGAAAAAAGCGGTCTGGCACATGCCGCCGTTATGAGGGCCGCCCTAACCCTTTCAGCACGTGATCTAGTGAAAGTTCATGAGCGAAAATGGAACGTGGCCACATTAAATGAGGAAGGTGAAAATTACGCCCAATACGGCTTGCCAGAACGCCGTCTCCTCCGCGCTTTGTTAAGGCTTGGCGGCGAGGCAGACGTGGATGTGGCTGTTAAAGAGGCTGGCTTAGACGCTGGTCTTGTGCCAATTGCTCTGGGCTGGCTGAAGAGGAAGGGTTGGGGAGCAATAAAAGGTAAAAAGTGCAGCTTAAGCGTGGAGGCTGAGCCGCCATTTGGGGATGACGAAAAGCTTTTAGCCAAAATCTTTGAAGCCCGCTCCATCACAGTTGATGACTTAAGCAAAGAGCTAAAGGAAGCACTAAACATTCTCCGAAGACGCAAACTTTTGGATTTGGAGGAGAAGGCTTACCGCGAGCTAGAGCTAACAGAGGAAGGCTGGAAAACCGTCAGGAAGGGCTTGGAAATAGTTGAAGAGGTGACGCAGCTAACCCCGGAGCTCATAATAACTGGACGCTGGAAAAGCGTGAAACTCACAAGATTTGATGTTGCGGCGCCTGGACCTACAGTTTATCCGGGAAAGATGCACCCACTGCAGCAGATTATAAAGCGCGCTCGGGAAATCTTCCTAGAAATGGGCTTCACGGAGATCCGTGGGCCTCTTGTGGAGACGGCTTTTTGGAACTTTGATGCCTTGTTCCAACCTCAAGACCATCCAGCCCGCGAAATGATGGATACGTTTTATTTGGCTAACCCACAGACTGGGCGATTACCATCCAAAAGGCTTGTGGAGGCTGTTGCCAAAACCCATGAAAACGGCTGGGTTACAGGCTCTAAGGGCTGGCGCTACAAGTGGAATCCAGAAGAGGCTAAGAAGCTTGTCTTGCGAACCCACACAACAGCAGAAACAATAAAATATCTAGCCACACATAAGAAGCCGCCCATAAAAGTGTTTTCTGTGGATAGGGTTTACAGAAACGAGCAGGTTACTTACAAGCATTTAGCTGAGTTCCACCAGATTGAGGGCATAGTTGTCGACAAGAGGGTTACCCTCCGCGATTTGATGGGAACCCTAAAAACCTTCTATACAAAGTTTGGACTTGAGAAGATAGAGTTTTGGCCAAGCTACTTCCCATACACTGAGCCTTCAGCCCAAGCTGTGGCTTACCATCCGAAGCTTAAGCGTTGGATAGAACTTTGCGGTATGGGAATTTTCCGTCCAGAGGTTTTGGCGCCCATGGGAGTAAAATGTCCAGTTTTAGCTTGGGGAGGCGGGCTAGAACGCTTAGCCATGATTGAGCTCGGTCTAGATGACGTAAGATTGTTGTATGCAAATAATTTGGGATGGCTTAGGAGGACACCCCTATGCCAGTAATAACACTTCAAGTGGAAAAGCTTTCAAAGTTTTTAGGCAAACAAATAACCATCGACGACTTGACTAAGTGGCTTCCATGGATAGGCTTCGACTTAGAGGAGACCGGCGAAGACTATGTGAAGGCTGAGTACAACCCAAACCGCATAGACTTCTGCAGTTATGCCGGAGTGGCCCGTGCGTTGAAGGGCTTTTTGGAACTGGAGACTGGAATGCCAAAATATCATGCAGATGAGCCCAAAACGACGCTTAGGGTGGACAGCGCTGTTGCCACTGTTAGGCCATACATGCTTGCCGCTATAGTTCGAAATGTAAAGCTGGACGAAGATACTGTTGGTGAGCTTATGGATATGCAAGAAGACCTCCACTGGGGGATAGGCAGAGACCGCAAAAAGGCTTCTATTGGAATCCACAACTTAGACGCTGTTGAGCCCCCTTTTACATACACGGCTGTCGAACCTACCAGCGTCAAGTTTGTTCCTCTCGGCAAGACAGAGGAGATGACACCTAAAGAGATTTTGGAAAAGCATGAAAAGGGCGTGGCCTACCGCCACCTAGTTGACTGGGCGCCCAAATATCCGCTTCTGGTCGACAAATATGGAAGGGTTTTGTCAATGCCACCAATAATAAATGGTGAACTCACAAGGGTAGACGCCAAAACCAAAAACCTTTTCCTAGACATTACTGGCCCAAGCCTAGATGCAGTGGAAAAAAGCCTAAAAGTTTTAGCGACAACCCTTGCCGACATGGGTGGAAAACTTGAGAAGGTTACCGTATATTATCCAGACTACACAGTTGTTTCGCCGAATCTCCAGCCAGAAAAAATGAGGCTTAGGTTAAATTATGCCAACAAAATGCTTGGCCTAAAACTTTCAGAAGCTGAAGCCATAAAATGCCTGCAAAAGTGCCGATTGAATGCAGAAGCCATTGAGAAAGGCGTTTTGGAAGTTTCCATTCCACCCTATCGCATTGACATAATGCACGAGATAGACCTTGTTGAAGAAGTTGCCATAGGCTATGGCTATTACCGCCTAGAGCCAACAGTGCCAGCCACCGTGACTATTGGCGAAAAGCACCCAGCCAACAGGTTGGCGGACACCGTGCGCCAAATAATGACTGGTTTAGGCTTTTTGGAAGTTATGAACTTCACCCTAACAAACGAAAGAATCCACTACGAGCTTATGAGACTTAAACCTAAAAACCTTGTGCGCCTTGCAAATCCAGTTTCAGCCGAATACACCATCATGAGAGAAATGCTCCTACCGGGACTTTTGAAAAACCTAGCTGAAAACAAACATGAAAGCTATCCTCAGAGGCTTTTTGAAGTGTCGGACGTAGCAAAAATAAACCGTCGACTAGAAACCATGTGCGAAAGACGTCTGCACGTGGCGGCCGTAACGTCCCACTCAACCGCTAACTACACAGAAATAAAATCCGTCTGCGAGGCTCTCCTTGCCAACTTAGGCTTAACAAACTGGCAAATAAAAGAGACGAAACATCCAAGCTTCTTGCAAGGAAGAACAGCCGCCCTCTACATAGGCGACAAAAAGGTTGGGGTTCTAGGCGAAATCCACCCACAAGTCCTAAACAACTTTGAAATCGAAAACCCAACAGCAAGCCTCGAAATAGACCTAGAAATGCTACTACAAAGAAAAACCTAGAAGGAGTATCCAATTTAGCAATCGCCAACAACCTAAATTGGCCCCAGTAGTCAGTTTTTAATGCCAGAAATTCTATAGAGGGGGGCTATCAATTTTGCAGCTCACTACCGGCAACAAAATTGACATTTTTATAGGAAAAATTCTAAAGGGGAAGGGGGTAGAGAAAATAAGCCTAAAAACCAGCCAAAATTTCCAAAGCTATAGTTTAAAGAATCATTAGCTCCATGAGTACAAGGATGAGTGTACCCCATTTGCGATGACAACTAGAGATGTTATACCCTCATCATTTATGGTTATGTAGGTTTCCGAAACTGAAAATTCCACGACACTTCTATCGCCGTCTAAAACAGCAACATTTAATTCCGTAAAGGCTTAGACTAGAATTGGCGATGAACCTTTTGCGGAGCCCCAATCCCGCCGGGATAAATCCATGCCGACGGACCCAACAGAGCAGCAAGCGCACAAAAACGCTTGTTGCCGTGATGGCGGGTTTACCCAAGCATGGGACACCGGCGGGCGCGGGCGCAAAACCTCCCACGCCGGAGAGAGCTTAACCGAGGGGAGCGAATGGCTCCACAATGAAGTTAAGTGATAGGTAACGTGGGAGACAAAAGCGCCCGCGAAACAACTTTTAAGTTTTAGTTCCGTTTAATTGTAGAAGGCTTGACCGGTCTTGGACATAGAAACGAAAATTGATCTGATTAAGCGTCCGCCAACAGAAGAAATTCTTGTGGAAAGCGAGTTGAGAGAACTTCTAGAAACCAATGAGCACCCTGGCCACTACATTGGTTTTGAGATTTCAGGCTTGCTGCATCTGGGAAACCTCGTGATTTCAGGCTTTAAGATAAATGATTTATTGAAGGCTGGTGTCCGCTGCCAAGTCTATTTGGCGGACTGGCACAGCTTCATAAACAACAAGTTCGGAGGAGACTGGAACAAAATCCTCCAAGCTACAAAATATTATGCCAAAGCCTTCCAATTCTTCTGCCCAGGCGTAAAAATTGTGGTAGGCTCGGAACTCTACCACAACAATGACGAGTATTGGCGAAACCTGCTAAAATTTGCAAAACACATGACATTAAGCCGCACGCTGCGCTGCCTCACAATCATGGGGAGAAGCGAAACTGAAAGGCTTGACTTGTCACAGTACTTTTATCCGCCAATGCAAGCCGTTGACATAAAAACCATAGGCGCCGACATACCCCACGGCGGAATGGACCAGCGGAAAGCCCATGTGCTTGCACGGGAAATCTTTCCAAAAATGGGATGGAAAAAGCCTGTGGCTTTGCATCACCACTTGCTTATGGGCATAGCTGAACCAGCCAAACTTGAAACAAAAGACAAGTTAGAAAAGGTGATTGCCAGCAAGATGAGCAAGTCAAAACCTTGGACAGCCATATTCATCCACGACAACGAAGAACAGATAAGGGCTAAACTGAAAAGGGCATGGTGCCCAGAAAAACAGACAGAAATGAACCCGGTCCTAGAAATAGTCAAATACGTAATATTCCATGAAGTAAAGGCTTTCACAGTTGAGCGCCCATCCAAATATGGCGGCACAATAACCTTCGAAAATTATGAGCAGCTGGAAAGAGCCTACCGAACTGGGCAGCTTCACCCCCAAGACTTGAAGAATGCTGTAGCAAAAGAGCTAGCCAAAATGCTGGAGCCTATAAGGCGCTATTTCGAAACGGATAAGGAGGCAAGGGAAAGCCTAGAAGTTGTGAAAAAGGCTGAAGTAACAAGGTAAAAGGGCTTGTCCACACACCTAAAAGAAAAGGAGAAGCAAATCTTACAAGTTTTAGAGCAGCTAGCTGAGGAAAACGTAAATGGAAAACCAATCCTTGTTGAAGGCCGAAAGGATGAAGAGGCTCTCAGAGAACTAGGCGTAAACGGGCAAATAATACTCGCTAAAACCGGAGGAAAAAGCCTCTTAGGCGTCATTTCTGAAATAGAAGCCCTAAAATCAAGCGAAGTCATAATGCTCCTAGACTTTGACAGAAGAGGCAGAGAATTGACAGAAAATCTCAGAAACCACATAGAAAAAGCCGGTGTAAGGGCTAACATGTATTATTGGCTAAAGCTATCCATCCTTGTTGGAAAAGAAGTAAAAGATGTGGAAGGTCTGGCAAAATACATGAAAACATTAAAAAGCAAGATTGGTGATTCATAAAGGTAATATATATCAAAAGTCACTATTAAATAATCTCGGTGTTGAGAGAGTACGGTTCTCTCATCACAATAATTAGGCTAATAAGGCCTAAATCATGAATGGAGGTGACGCTTACGGGTTCATCACAAAC
>JAWAZO010000026.1:0-16516 GCA_038817565.1 Bathyarchaeia archaeon | reverse complement strand
AAGCTTTCTGGCTCAATTATCATAGCTGCTGTCGGCGCCGTGGCTTACATGGCTGGCTACAGCTATCTTTTAGGCTCTGCCATATCTGGAATTCCAGCCAATATAAACTTGGATTTGGCTGCATTGGGGCTTACGCCTACTTTTTATGGCTATTTGCTTTTGGGCTTATCCCTTTTCGTAACAATGCTTTCTGCTTTGGCTTTGGCTGTTATAATGTCGGCTTTTGCAGAAGATGTTAGAAGTGCTCAATCCTTTGTAGGCTACATTTACCCGCTAGTTTTCATCCCATCCTTCGCCCTAATGTATTTGGACATTAACGCCCTGCCATTGGCGATAAGAATTCTCTTTTATGCTATCCCATTTAGCCACCCAATAATAGCCTCAAGAGCCATTATAATGGAGGACTATTGGACTGCAGCCTTGGGCATAATTTACGTTTCAGCCTTTACAATAATAGTCATGTATGCAGCCTCAAGGTTTTTTGCAACTGAGAAAATTCTAACAGCAAAAATAAAGTTTAAGAAAGGAATAGGAAGACGAGGCGAAAAAGCTGCTGGAGAGCTTCAGTAAAACTTTCAAAGAAAAACGTGTAAAAATATCGTGCGGTGGCTGCAACCTTGGGAATTCAGAAAATCGAAGTTTACTCTGTTACTCTGGCTTACCGTGAACCTTTCCGAATTGCCTCAGGCGCAAGCTCTGAAAGCTGCAATGTTGTTGTAAAAGTAGTCACGGATTACGGCGTTTATGGCTGGGGTGAATCCTCTCCATCGGAGCATGTTACTGGCGAAACAGCGGAAACAGTTATCAGAGCCTTAGATAAGATTGCGCCTAAACTTATTGCCATGTGCCCGCTAAGAATTGAGCAAAACGTTGAGCTTATGGACTCCGTTCTAGCTGGAAACCCGTCGGCAAAAGCAGCCATAGACATAGCCCTACATGACATCTTGGGCAAGACTGTTCGGAAACCCCTTTACATGGTTATGGGCGGCTACAGAACAGAAGTCCTAACAGACATCACACTGGGCATAAAATCTCCAGAAGAAATGGCCAAAGATGCAGTTAAAGCTGTTAAGAAAGGGTTTAAAGCCCTAAAAGTTAAGGTCGGCTTAAACCCGGAAGAAGATGTCGAGCGGGTTAGACTTATCCGTGAGGCAGTCGGCGAAAGAATACAGATAAGGATTGATGCGAATCAAGGCTGGACACCAAAGCAAGCCATAGAAGTTCTAAACAAAATTGAAAAGTTCAACATTCAGTTTGCGGAACAACCAGTCCCAGCAGAAGACTTGAAAGGACTAATAGAGGTTAAGCGAAACTCGCCCATACCAATAATGGCGGATGAAAGCGTCCATTCGCCAGAGGACGCCATACAACTGATAAAAGCGGAAGCCGTAGACCTAATAAACATAAAATTGATGAAAAGCGGAGGAATCCACAAAGCCAGGAAAATAGCCGCCATAGCGGAAGCTGCCGGAATATCATGCATGATAGGCTGCATGGGAGAATCGGAAATAGGCATAGCCGCCGGAACCCATCTAGCCGCAGCAGTAAAAAACATAAAATACGCAGACTTAGACTCCGACTTACTGCTTAAAGATAAACTAGCAAGGAAAGGCGGAGCGAAAGTCAAAAACTCAATGCGCATACTACCAAAGCAGCACGGTCTAGGCATAAAAGAGCTAAACAATAAATTACTGGGTAAACCGGTAAAAGTGTATAAGTAGACTACTGTTTATGTTGGTGGTTGAGGAGGCCATGTGGTATAGTCAGAATATGTCCACGCAATAACATCATTCCTATGGAGTATGTATCTATCTGAGGAGAAATCTGGAAGCACCCATTCGGAACCACCGGGATTCCAGTACCACCAGAACCAACCCATCGTTTCATTATTTGCAACCCCATTTATTGAAGTCACCAGCATACCCATCCCCTCATAATATTTGTAAGTTACATCATCAGCCACTGCAAAAACGGTGTCAAAAGCTGTTGACCCCAACGGCATCGCTGTCCCATTATACCATACTAGATTATCAGGGCCATATTTTATCAAAATGTTAACTTTCAATGATATGGATTCAAGTATCTTTGACAACGAATCTACAGCTTCACTTACATTTTTAGAGCTGCTAACAAGGATGCCCGTGACGTTAATAAGGTCACCTATATTCTCAGATAAAGTGTTTATGTAACTAGCTAAGAGCCTATACTCCCGCGAGTAAGTTTCGAATTGGATATAATAGTACGCCGAAGCCAACGTGGAAACTATGGACCAGACGCTGAGCATTGTAATTAAAAATATTAAGGTTCTCTTCTCAACCAATTTTTCACCCCCACAAATTGGAGGATACCGCAGGAAATGGGAGCAAACAAAAATCCAAATACAAAGACATTTGAAATAATGTGAATCAAAGAGAATGGGACTCCGGAAATCAGAGCCGAGATTAAAGCCAAATGAATTGGCGTTCCCGCCAAAGAGTAGATGACAGCCACTCCAAAGTTCGTAACAAAATCATAAACTAATGTCAGAGATGCACCCATAACGGCGGCTTCAAATAAAGACCTAAGACTAAGTTTTCTATCCCAAAACCTTCCGTAAAACCCTCCAGACAAACCAACAATGCCCATGCCCACCATTTGAAAGGGCATATTCAAACCGGCAAAACCCCAAGGAGAAAGAAACCCGTTAACAAACATTATGAAACCTCCAAACAAAACCCCTGTAAAGGAACCATAAATGACGCCTACTATGAATGTTAAAAGAGATGTGAATTCCACGTTAGGTGGTCTTGGATAAAGCTGTATAGCCAAGCAAAGCGCGGTTAAAACGCTTATTAGGGCAACTCTTGTGGTTTGCATGATTTGTTGGATGGATTATCCATCCATATAAATTTTGCGACGAGAATTTCTAAATTTTATGTTGACTGCTCGCTAAAATAGTTAAGGGAAGCCTAGCTTAGTTCTTGTAGGGCTCTTAGGCGTTTTATTATGTTTGGGTGTGTTGAGAAAATTTCTATTATTTTGTCCAGTGTTGTTAGCCTTTTTGATAGGAGTTCTTGGACAAGTCTTTGGTCGCTTGAGGCTGCTGCTGATAAGGCTGCTGAGTCCGTTTCTACGCGGTCTGGGTCTGTTATGAATAAGGCTTTAAAGGCGTTTAGATGTTGCACTTGTTTTCTTGTTTTTCCCATGTTTCTTGTTGTGTATACTATTTTGGCTAGGCCTTCTGACAGTTTTTGTGCCCCATTTTCGACTATTAGGGCGCTGTGTCTGTCAGCGTAATACTCTCGGAGACGGCTCAAGTATAGTATGAACATGTTTAGAATCCATGAGAAAGCCATAAAACCGAAGCCTAATACCGCTGTTCCTCCACCCTCTTCTCTTCGTCTGCCATACATTGAAGATATTATCAGCGAGTATCCAACGTAATAGAAAAGTGCTGGCAATAGCGAAACGAACATCATAATCTGCACGTCCTTGTGTTTTAAGTGTCCCAACTCATGGCCTATGACGGCTTCAACCTCCCCCTCATCAAGAGTTTTTAGAAGCCCGCTTGTTACTGCAACACGGTTTCCGGCGATAGGTGAGCCATATGCAAAGGCGTTTGGAATCGGAATTTGTGCAAGCATAAGCCTCGGCTTTTTTAAGCCGCTTTTCCTACTTAGGTTTTCAACAATTTGGTGAAGTTTTGGGTTTTCGCTTTCGGGAATCTCACGTGTGCGGTAAAGGGCATCAATAATGTATGGGGAGATTAGCCACTGCCCAACATTGAATGCCACAACTAAAACTCCCAGAACCAGAAGGTTCGGTATGCCAATTAAGCTCAGGATTAGCGTAAACACTAGCGTGGATAAGCCTATTATTATGGCTAGTGTACCAATCATGGATGCCCGGAGTTTCCATATGCTCGGCATTTTTCCACCAGTCAATGTTCACAAAAATGAACACACTTATAATTGTTACTCTTGAGATTCAAGTTTCAAAGATTAACTTTATTGCCAGAAGATGTAATAATCTTTCCTTATGGAAGTGCTAATTGACGATATTGGGAGTTTCCCCCTCCCCAGATCTGTTGAAAGAAAAATGTTTGATGAGGCCTACAAACTGGCAAGGGAACAAATTGCCGAAGGAAAGGATTTGAAGGAAGACACCTTTTTATTTAAGAACTTCTATGAGGTTGTGGTGGACTCTTTTTTAAGAAAACTTAAAACTGGTTTGGATGTTGTCAATTATCCACAACATTATGACATACACAAGCAGTTTACTGAACCCATCCGTAAGGCAATGGAAAAGGGCACATACATTGTTGAGGAGAGAGACGCCATTATACCGGAAGTACACGTTATTAACGAAGAGGCGAAAAGAATCTATCAAAGCTTAAAGAGGGAAATTCCCCTCCGCATTTGCGTTACTGGACCCCTAGAGCTTTACTTAAAGGAGATTGGAACAACCCTGTATAAAGATGTGTTACTAATGTTTGCAGAAACCGTCAGAAGGTTCGCAAAAAACGCCATTTTAAACTCAAAATATGTCAAAACAGTGATTGTCTCCCTGGATGAGCCTAGTTTTGGCTTTCAAGAAATATCAGCTGATAAAGATACAATAGTAGAAGCTTTGGAAAAGGCCCTAAATTTTGGGGGAGACGTCCAAAGGCATATTCATATGCACTCTGCAACCAGAATCATGGACGTTCTACAAGTTAAAAATCTTAATGCAGTATCAATAGAGTACGCTGCATCCCCACATAGTTTAGAGTGCATTTCAAGAAGCATGCTTGAAAAAACGGACAAATTCATCCGTGTTGGAATATCTAGGACAGACATAGACTCCATTACCGCTGAGCTTTATGAGAAAGGAGTGACAAAACCCGAAACGGCACAGCTTGTTGAAGATGAAGGAATCATTAGAAAAAGGTTTGAAAAGGCTAAGGAGAAATTTAGGGATAGAATGACCTTTACTGGGCCGGATTGCGGGCTTGGAGGTTGGCCAACGCAAGAAGCAGCTCAGCTTCTCTTAGAAAGGACCGTTAAAGCTGTGAAACTTGTCTAACAGCTATTTCCGCGATTTCTGGAAGAAAATACTGTTTTTTCTACGAAAAGCTTTTATATTAGTGCTCTTCTTTCCCTTTTCCATTGAAAGAAGGGAGGGAGAGAGCCCAAAACGGGTTCGGTGGTTCCTATTTTTGGAACTCCCTTCTCTCCTTTCTCCCCTCTAAAAACTCACCGAGCCCGTGGGTAAATCTCCCAATATCTTAAAAGAAATGAAAGTGCTAGCTATTGGGTTTGCAGAAATTTCTGGACTTTCAGATGGCATGTGTTGCAAAATATGCCTCTTTTTCTGTCGGTTTCAAAGATGGAGTTGGAAAAATACATGACACAAAATGGGTTTTTGCAGTGGGTTAAGCCAAATGTGTGTCCAAGCTCGTGCACTGCCTCTTTTGTGCCTCTTTCGATGAAAAGTTCAAAGTTTGTTGGATAGCCATAAAATTCTGGTCTTAGCCTCCAAAGAGATATGAGAGCCGCCTTTCCAGGGCATTCCGCCTCTCCAAAAACGAAGTTTAGTCCTGGAACATAAATATCAGCGTCGACAACGCCTAAAACGCGGTTTAGGTTTTTGGCTTTTTCCGCAAAACTTGCCACGGAGCCCAAAATCATGTCCGAGCGGTACTGCCCTCTTATCTTGTCGAAGGCCTCTCGAGGCAAGGTTAAGGTTTCAGCGATTATGTGGCACTCCGTTTCTGGAAAAGCCATGTTTAGGTTTTCACATATTCTTTTAAGGGCTTCTAGTTCGACTTGCCCTATGCGTAAAATTCCTATTTTCATGTTCTTTAAACCTTAAATGTGTCTCCTGGTCTAGGAGCTACAGCTTCTAGTCCAGTTTCTTTTTCTATCCATTTTGCAAAGAGTTCACAATTTCCTTCGGCGCCGTGGATTACGTAGAATTTCGCCTTGCCATTAAGCCTTTTTACGGCTTCTTTAAGCTCTTTTGCACCACAATGGGATGAAAAGTCAAAGTGTTTAACTTTAGCCTTAACCTTCCGCATTTTCCCGTCTATGACGCATACACCCTTCTCTAAGAGTTCTCTTCCCGGTGTCCCGGGGATTTGGTAGCTCACTAGGAAAACGGCGTTATTCGCCTTTTTACCAATTTTGGATATGTAGAATGCTGCTGGACCCCCCTTCAACATCCCAGCCGGAGAAATTATTACGCATGGTATTTTCGTTGCTTTTCTGCGATCCCGCCAGCCTTCTACCCAGTTAACTGAGTGGATGGCGTCCATAAACAGTTTTGGGTCTCTCAAGAATTGCATGTGATTCATCATCATTCTGCTAGCTTCCCGCGCCATTCCATCGAGGTAAACTGGATGCTCAAAATGGTAAGCAGCGAGGATGCATGCTATTTCTTGGGATCTTCCAATACTGAAGGCTGGTATGAGAACCGTTCCTCCACGTTCTACAACTTCTGTTACCTCTTCGACAAAGCTTTTTTCGAGTTCTGAGCGTTCCGGGTGGTCTTCGTCGGCATATGTACTCTCTATTATGACAGCGTCTAGGTCGTCGTAATCCATTTTCGCTCCTTCTAAAAGCCTTGTATTTATCAGGTTGAAGTCGCCAGTGTATAGTAGCCTCTTTCCTTCAGCTTCTATGAGGACTTGTGCGCTTCCAGGAATGTGCCCAGCGTTGCGAAGTTCAAAGGTTATGTCTCCAACAGTCTCTTTTACGCCAAAATCCAGATGCTTAATGTGCCTCATCATGGTTCTTAATTCGAGATACTCGTATGGGAGATAGTAGCTGGAAAGGTGTATAAAATCTGAGATTAGTAGTTGGCTAAGCTCCGCCGTAAGCCTATTCGCATAAACGGTTTTTCTCCCTTGAATGAAGAATATGGGAATTGCGCCGGAGTGGTCGAGGTGGCTGTGCCCCAAAATTATTGCATCCACTTCTTTTGGGGGGACATGCATTGGGAAACCTGGCTCATGGTTTAACATTACACCATAGTCTAGCAAAACCTGTGTTTTTTCGGTTTTGACGGAAATGGCTGCTCTACCAACCTCATGGGTTGCGCCTAGAAACTTTATCTGGAGTGGACTCATTTCTTTCTACCATTAACGCACTTAACATTGGCACAGCTATTTTAAAAATGTATTGACTTTTCAGCATAGGCAACTCTAACAAATCCATGTTTAACGGCCTTCAAAATCTCATCCAAATCCGTTGAAGCTTGAATTTCGTTGTAAACGGTCCAAAGCTCGTCCACCCTATGCGCGTCACTCCCGGCCACGCCGGGCAACGCCATGGCCTTTGCTAATTCCTCAGCTAGCATGTTAAGTTGTCTTGGGCAACCGCCATTTAAAACTTCAACGGCGTCGATATCATAATTTTTAGCGAAATCGCCTAAGCCGAAGATTCTGTAAGGGTGTGCAGCAACTACCAAGCCACCTCTTTCATGGGCAAAATCTATGATGCTTTCAACAGTCCATGGTGGAGGTGGGACTTCTGCTATTCCTAAGAGGACCAGGTCGCCGCCAACAGAGCTGACTTCAACACCTGGAATAATGAGGATGTCTGGGTAGGCTTTAGCCAACTCCAACACTTTATAGTATCCCTTGACCGTATTGTGGTCTGTTATTGCAGCTGCTTTTATGTAAGGGTGGGCGAAAAGTTGCTCCACTATGATTTTTGGATTTATCGAAGCATCATGTGAAAATATTGTGTGAATGTGTAAGTCTGCGCGGATCAAGGTCAACAGCCTAGCCTATCTGCATCTTCCTTAAAAAGTTTAACATAGATTTAATCCATTTCCTATCTATATTAAAAGATTTAAAAGCCATGCCTTTAGCCATGCACACCTTTTTGCATGCCTTCAGAACATCTTCGCCCCAATCCTCAAGTTTATGGAGCACAAGCACTGCTTTGTAATTGTTTCTGCTTATGTAGTCTGCCGCTTGAGAAGCCACATACGCCAGAGTCTCCTTGTCCGGAGGCATGGTTGTTTCATGCTGAGAAAGCGGATAAACCTCATCAAGTTCTAATGGAATTACTCCAAAAGGAGCCTCATAAAAACAAATATGAAGTTTACGCAAAAACTCCTTTGGAAAATCTTGAAGAGCCTTAGCCAACTTTTTATATTCCTCTGATTTATGGTAGGGCTTGGCTTTAGTCTGAGGCATTAATATAAGGATTTCAGCCTCCATTGGAGGGGTATATCTCTCAGACAATTTGATTCTATGGCGTACAACTTCGGGACGGATTAAACCGATAGAGTCAAAGTGGAAAATTCCACTGCGCTTCACGGATGGACTGTGCTTTTCAATAAATCTTTCATATTTTTTTAGCTTTTTTAACGCTTGCAACAGTGCAGGATGCCCATGCGCCCTAAACTCTAAATGTTCCCACAACCTTCCCTCTCTTATTGCTTGTTTTATTCGCTTAATTTCAGCGGAGCAAACGTAAAGATTGTGTTCTGCGATGAAAGCTTGCTTCTCTTTGCTGGGAAGTTCTGCAACATCCTTTGGGTTTTTACTTGAACATTTTGGACATGCACATGGGAAAAATTCAAGCTCTTCAAGCCTCACAGTTCCGGTTTCCGTCATATAACGGTTTTCTCTGGCGTAGATGGCGTAAGCCGCAGAATCAAAAAAGTCGCATCCCAAGGCAACAGCTAAAGAAAACATGAAGGGGTGTCCAGCGCCGAAAAGGTGGAAGGGGCGCTCAATGGGCAAGTTCATTTTAGCTGTCAAAATCATGTCAACCAAAACGTCAAAGCGGTAGTTTTCCATAACTTCGGTTGGGCTTCCCAAGGCGTGGATGTCGAATGGAAGCTTAGCCATTTCCGAAGCCGACATAGCCACCAAATCAAGGTAGCGTCCGCCTTGAACTGGCCCAACCCAGAGAATATCCTCCCTCCTTTTAACCTTGAAGAGTTCGGCGGCTCTTTTCAACGTCTCATTCACTGTTTGCTCAGCATGTTTCCTTGAAGCCCTCCAACCAGTCGGCCAATCAAGTATTGTGGCTATATCCGTGTTAATACGCTCTTGATAATCCACAATCTCTTCGGGAGTAATCTCCACATCTCCATAGACCAGAATCTGGTAGGCTCCTGAATCCGTCATTATTACGCCGTTAAAATCCAAAAAGTTGTGCAAGCCCCTTTCAGCTGGCAGATTTTGGAAGCGTCTTTTTAAGATGTAAGCATTCGTTATTAGCGCTTCGAAACCGAAATTTTCGCGGATTTTTCTAGGCGGGATTGGTTGTATAACCGGGTTTATAACTGGGAAAAGGAGTGGAGTCTCTATGGTGCCGCTTTTTGTCCGCAGTCTCCCAATTCTCGCAAGCAAGTCTCTTTCTCTAACTTCAAAGCTCATCATGGAATCTAAACAAAATCGGTTAAACATGCTTATAAAATGTAAAGCTGCAAGTTTATATTGCAACAGCCATTTCTAATACTGCGCGGAAAGGAGCATGCCATATGGCTTTAACTGTTCAATTTGAGGAGAAGCCAAAGCTTGAAAACCCGGTTCTAATCGAGGGGTTGCCGGGCATAGGCTTTGTAGCCAACATTGTCGCATTGCACCTAATCCATGAGCTGAAGGCAAAATGCTTTGCAAGAATTTTCTCAGCATCCTTCCAAGACTTAGCTGTAACAACGGAAACAGGAGGCACGCGCTCTCCAATAAATGAGCTGTACTATTACAAGAGCAATGGGAAGGGCCGAGACCTTATTATATGGTATGGTAACACCCAAGCCCTAACAACTTTTGGACAGTATGAGCTTTGCGGAAAGGTTCTAGACATCGCCGAGGAGCTTGGATGCCGCTTCCTCATAACCGTTGGAGGGTTCAAGCAGGAAGAGGTTAAGGAAACACCGGAAATCTACTGTGCTGCTTCTGACACGGAAACCCTAAAGGAAGCCTTAAACTTAGGTGCAAAAATAATGGTTGGAAACATTTTCGGAGTGGCTGGCATACTAATAGGGCTTGGTAGCCTTAGGGGATTTAGGGGCTTTTCGCTTTTAGTGGAGACTTTAGGTACTTACCCAGACGCTAATGCTGCTCGTTATGCACTTTCCGCCTTAAACAAGTATTTGAACTTAAAAGTTGACTTGTCGAGACTTGATGCTGCAGCTGAGAAAACCACGAAAATTTTGGAGTCCTTTGGGTGGATTAGAACAGTTGAGGAAGAAAAGAAAAGGGAAGAACAATTCCGCTGGTTTGTCTAGCCTCTTGTCTCGCTGATAAATTGTTCATAGACTTTTTGCACCCTTTCGGCAGCCGGACCTGAACCTTCAACAACCCCTTTCTCTGTTACTTTAACTTTATCCATAACCCAGATGAAGCCCTTATCTTCATAAAGCTTAACCATCGTTGGGAAAACTCGTTCAAGGCGTTCAGCCAAAGCCTTCAAGTCAAAGGGTTTTTCAACGCTTAAAATTTGGGCAACAACATTACCATTTAAGAAAACCCTATGAAGCTTTTTTCCCTCTTCATCTTTTGCATCTGCTAGGCATAGGCTTAAATTGTCAGGATTAATTCCTATCAGCGTTCCGTTATAGGTTTTGCCAGCCGTTGTTGTAACAATTACAGTTTTATCTATGAGGGCTGAAACCTCAGTGAAGAACCTTCTTTGAGCCACTGACAATGTTTATCCTCCTCTACGTACACGTTATAAGAACACATATTTTAGGGTTTAACTACACAAGCATTATTAGGATTATTCAGCAAAATTGTTTTGGCGAGTAAAATGGCACATGCTGATAGGGAAAGGGAAGCCTTATACTCGAGGCTTAGGTCCATAGAGTCCGACCTCTCAAGCGCTTTGGCAGCGATAAGCGATGTGGAAAGTAAATTTGCTCGCATTGATGGGGCTATGGCTTCTCTTCCAAGTAGGCTTACAACTGTTCGTGGGCGTGGCTACGCTGCCATGGGGCATCTTGAAAAGAGCATAGAGCTTCTGACTAAAAAGTGGATGGAGGTTTCCCCAACAATTAAGCAAGACTTTTACAGCAATGTTCAACCATTAACAGGCCAGATTCGCGCGCTCCAATCTGAAGTTCAGAGGCTAAAGGCTGGAACAAGTTTCGGCGGTGCAGTTTTTGGTTGGGCTTCGGTGGGGCGTCTTTCAGCAGAAGCTTCAACTTTAAGGGCTCGGGTTGCCGCTGAAACAGCCAAGATTAATGCTTCCCTCGGCGAGTTTTTGGGAAGCATAGATGCCATAGACAGAGACCTAAAAATAGCTGAAAAAACTATGGAGCTTTTCTCTTTCGCGTCTTTTCCGCTAAAGCCCGAAGAAAGCCCTGTACTAGCCATTGAAGGAAAGATTATGACGAAGGACAAGTGCGATGGAACATTGTACTTTACAAATCATAGGTTCATTTTCGAGGGAAAGAAGGAGGTTGTCCTTGAAAAGAAGCTTTTTATCGCCACTAAAAAGAAGACGGAACGCACAGTGCTAATAGAACAGCCTATAGGAGCACTTCGGGAAATCTCCAAGGGGAGAGTGGGATTGATGGCGTGGACAGGCGTTTACATACGCTTTAAGCCAGAACGTGGATTAGAGGAGACGCCCTTCGACGTTAAGGATTGGGAGGCGGACGTGATAACAAGGTTCTTCCAATACATTATAGGCGGCGAGGCAGACAGAGATATAGCAGCAATAAAGGGCATAACTCCAAAAGAAGCGCCAACAATAAGGGTTATCCGATGTCCCCACTGCGGCGCGCCATACACGAAGGAGATTTACAAGGGGCAGACATCAGTGCAGTGCGAATACTGCGGAACCTCAATAATGATTAACTAAATTTAGATCAGCTCATCTTCTTTTCTTCTAGGCTTTGTTTTAGGAATATAGCAGTGTTTGGTGGTAAGTCACGGTGAACTATGACATTTGGTCCGATCCAACAGTTGTTTCCAACCTTTACGCCTGGCATCAAAAGCGCGTTTATTCCAGTTTTAACATTGTCTCCCAAGACTGCGCCCAACTTTGTTCTTCCAGTGTCCACCAGCTTATCCTTTACCATCATTTTTATTGTTCCGGCGTCGAGGCGGTAGTTAGCCGTTATTGTTCCAGCACCTAGGTTGCAGTTTTCGCCAATTATGCTGTCGCCAACGTAGGACAAGTGTCCAACATGCACTCCATCCATAATTATGCTGTTTTTTATTTCGCAAGCGTTTCCTATTCGCACTTTTTTACCGATACTTGTGCATGGGCGTATGTAGCAGTTAGGCCCAACATCGCTGTTCTCGCCTATGTAGACTGGCCCCTCAATGTAGGCTCCAGAGCGTATGCGTGCGGTTTCAGCGACTGTCACTGGTCCGTTTATGTGGGCGCCCTTTTCAACATTTCCAAATACACTGTGTTCCATACGCGTGAGCACCCAACGGTTAGCCTCCAGCAAATCCCAAGGTCTACCAATGTCAAACCACTCATCCCTCCGAATTTCAGCGGCGAAAACCGGTTTTCCTTCCTTAACGAGGAGCTCAATTGCATCTGTGATTTCCAATTCGCCTCTTGAAGAAGCTGATATCTTCTTCACTTTTTCAAAAATTTCTGGGGAAAAAACGTATAGCCCAGCATTAGCCAAGTTTGTGGGAGCCTCTTCACGACGAGGCTTCTCAATTATGCCTTTCACTCTTCCATCATCTTCAATTTTGATTATACCATAGTCCTCTGGACGCTCAACAGGTACCGCCGACAATGTTGCCGAAGGCTTCTTCCGATGGTGTGTTTCCAGAACTTTCTTAAGAGCCTCTACTGTAAAAAGTAAATCACCATAAACTAGTAAAAAGTCTCCGTCAACATATGGTTCAGCAACGCCTACAGCATCTCCGGTTCCGAGAACACCCCTTTGATAGACATATTCAATTTTCAGGCCAAGTTTTTCTCCGGAGCCAAAATATTTGCGAATGGCTTCAGCCATATAATGCACAACTATTATTATTTCGTTTATTCCACAAGCCTTAACAGCGTTTAAACAGTGCTCAAGAATAGGTTTTCCTCCAATGTTGATTAAGTGTTTTGGACGGGTTAAAGTGATTGGCTGAAGCCTTACACCCTCGCCTGCTGCAAGAACAACAGCCTTCACCTTTCTAAATCCTCCACAGCCTTTTTAACAGCGGCTAAAGCCCTATCCATTATTGATTCAGCTGTCTTTAAAGATTCACCTTCCACAGTCAAACGTATGAGTGGTTCTGTGCCGGAAGCCCTAACCAAAACCCACCCATCCCTAAGGGACAAGCGAACACCATCAACTGTTGAGATCTGCTCGTAGTCGGAAAAAGCCTTTTTCAGTAGTCCCTCAACCCTTTTGATGACAGCGTACTTCGCCTCGTTTCTGCAGCTGATGTTCTTTCTAATAACGGGGTACGCTGGAACATCATTAACAAATTCTGAAAGGCTTTTGCCCTCATCTTCCAAGGCCTTCAAAAGGAGCACCGACGAGAGGATTCCATCCGGGCAATAATTGTGTTTTGGATGTATCCATGCGCCACAAGGCTCCCCGCCGAAGACAGCCCTAAACTTTTTCACAACCTCTACAACATAGACATCCCCAACCTTTGTTCTTACAACTTTCCCGCCTATGGGCTCAACCATCCTTTCAAAACTCATGGAAGCCTCAACGTTTGTAACAACAACTCCACCCCCGCACTTTTTCACCACATGAGCTGCATAAGCTGCCAAAACCCTATCAAAATCCACAAAGTTGCCCCTCTCATCTATGAAGGCGGCTCTGTCACCGTCACCATCATAGGCTATTCCAACATCTGCCCTAAGCCTCTTAACGATATTCGCTAGAGGCTTTAAGGATTCAGAGTTTGGCTCCGGGCTTCTGCATGGAAAGAAGCCATCAGGCTGGGCATTTACAGCCTTAACTTCGCATTCCAGCTTCTTGAAAATTTTTGGTGCAATATGGCTTGTGGCTCCACATCCAGGGTCTACCACAACATGCCACTTTCTGCTAAACTTTAGGCTTTTCAAAACCATGTTTACATATAGTTGGCTATAATCGCCGTACTCAACCTTGCCAATGTTCCGCCACTCTGCTAATCTAAAATTTCCACTTTCAATAAGTTTTTCAAGCTTTCCTTGACGCCTTTCATCGTAGGATATGCCTCTCCCGTCGAAAACTTTTATTCCGTTGTATTGGGGCGGGTTGTGCGAAGCCGTAACCATCAAGCCAGCATCAGCCCCAAGTCTTTTTGTCAAATAAGCTAAAACAGGGGTGGGTAAAACCCCTAGACAACAGACTTGTGTTCCACAAGCTTGTAAACCGGAAACCAAAGCGTTCTCAATCATTAAACCAGAAGTTCTCGTATCCCTCGCCACCAAAACCCTACCAGCCCCAATGAAAGTCCCTAAAGCCATCCCAACCCTAACAGCTATGTTGGGGGTTAAGTCAACATTAACCAAACCCCTCAAGCCAGAAGTTCCAAACTTCAATAGAACAGCCCTCCAAGCGCATACTTCAAATTTCCACGTTAATTGGCCAACACCAACTATAAAAGTTTAAACAAAGCCCTTGAAATAAAATGGGCCGGGCCGGATTTGAACCGGCGACCTTCGCCGCGTGAGGGCGACGTCCATAGGCCTCAACATTTTTCATATTCATCGTTAGCCAGCTAGACTACCGGCCCACAATCAAAATGCAGGCCCCTAATCCAATAAATCTTTCCCAAGATTTAAAAACATGTGATGATTAGACGCTTTTAAATTATTTTATTGTTCTTCTTCAATAGCTATGCTTTTAAGCTCCTTTATCCATGGAATTGAAATGGCATCCTCTTGAAACCATTCAATAAGCTGTTGTTTGATAATGTTGTCTTTTTCTTCAACTGCCTCATCCACCAATTCTGCAACTATAACAACCAATTTGCGCTTCATCTCTAACACCCTTTCTAATTATAGCTAGAGCCTCATGCTTTTAAGAGATGTTTCCCCTTCCGATGTATAATTAGTTAGGATTCGGAATCGAACTTTACATCTTTTAATTAAAATTGTGGCTATGCTTCTTCGAAAAACACATCTTTTGTAGCAATATTCGTGATTACGGAATATTTGTTAAAGAATATGTCATCAGATATAAGTTTGATGATGATGACAAAACGGAGAAGGCTAGCGCTAACTATAGTTGCAATGATACTTTTAACATTGTTTGCACAAGCAGTTATGAAGACGGGTTTTTGCTCAGATAATCCAAGGAAAATCGATGTTTTCACAAATAAGGCACCGTTTGATGGTAAGGGGATAAACAAGTCAAGCGATAGCTTTCAACCGCAGGAACTTGTTGAACTTTATGCTCTTGTAACGTATAATGAATGGCCAGTTGCAAATAAGCTGGTTGCCTTCCAAATTGATAATCCGAAAAACGCTTTCTGGAACATAACAATAGTTGGGGCTAGAGCAACGAATGACGATGGGATAGCAGTATTTTGTTTTAGAATTCCTTGGCCTTCGGAAAACGCTGAGCAGATAATTTTTGGTACGTGGTCTGTGGTGGCGACAGTCGATATAGCCGGAGAGGTTGTTATGGATACTTTGACTTTTCAAGTGGGGTGGATAGTTCAGATAACCAGCGCGGAATTACTAACCATTGAGCTTAAGCCTCAAATAGGTTTCAAGAGAGGAGAGAGAATAGTCTTCGACTTGACGGTTAAAAATATTGCTTTGACGGCGAAAAATGCGACAATAATGATCGACGTTCAGGATTCTGCCAACTACCCGATTATGCATTTAGAGGATACATGTAATTTTCAGCCTGGCGAAAACAAGATAAGAATTATCTCGCCAGAAATACCAACAACAGCGGCTATAGGTAAAGCGACAGTTTCGGTAGCTTTGTACACTGCTCCACCAAAATATGGAGGTGTCCCTTATAGCCCACCGTTTCTACTGCAATTTAACATAATAACGCCTATGAAATACTACTTAACCGTTAGAACTGAACCTTTCGGTATCGTCACAATTCCTGGGGAAGGTTGGTATGTTGAAGGTACAGTGGTTTCATTAACAGCTCCGGATGTTGTTCTGGTTTCAACTGGGGTTCGTTACAGATTTAGCTATTGGGATGTTGATGGCATACCGCGGAGTGGTAATCCCATCACATTGATCATGGATAAAAATCACACGGCAACCGCCCATTATGTTCTTCAATACTTTCTAGCTGTTAGAACTTCGCCTGCAGGAATTGCCGTGATTCCTGGGGAAGGTTGGTATGATGCTTATGTTAATGTTTCTTTGTCTGCTCCGCCTGTTAAAGGTTATGATTTCAGCCATTGGGATGTTGATGGTGTTTCTAGGCCTGCTGGTGTTTATCAGATAGTTGTTTACATGGATGGACCGCACACGGCTACGGCCCATTATAGTATGCGAGGTTTTGAGTGGCTTTATTTGGTTTTGCTGGTGGTTTTGATTTTGCTTATCATCTTGTTGTGTGTTTTGGCTTACCGTAGAATTAAACGTAGAAAAAGGGCTGGCGAGGAAGCCTTCTATAGAGGTTGGACCGCCTGGTATTATGGCTATAATTTGAG
>JAWAZO010000025.1:0-16773 GCA_038817565.1 Bathyarchaeia archaeon | reverse complement strand
AACATTACTACATAACACGGACATACAAACTTCAGCATGGTTTAACCGACGGCTAATATGCCTTCCAATATTTTCTCTTCGGGAACGTCTAATTGTTTTGAAAGCCAGTTTTTTAAAAGGGTTGTGGGTTTTGGGAGTTCCCCGCTATAAGTTATGATTTGGTTATTTTTCAAGGCGTCTGCTTGGAAAGTTTTCTCCGTCTCTTTGTATAAGAATGAAAGTGCTTGGGCTTGACGGGCTAAGGTTTGGAAGTCTTCCCATTGTTTGCAGCGTAAAATGACTGGTGGACCCCGCACCTCAGCCGCGAACACTTGAGGTTTTTGAACATGTGCTGTGGGAGTAGCGCCTGTCGGGGTTTCATGAGATGTTGAGAGGTAGGAAATGAGATTGGATATTTCGTTTTGTAGATTTGTGAGCCTTTCCTCAACATTTTCTATCTTGCCGCTCAGCTCACCAGCTTCCCCAAGCCTCTCGGTTATTTTGCCCAACTCGTTTATGAGGCGGTCTAAATCCTTCTCATGCTCCCTCAAAACATTAATAATGAAGTCTAATGCTTCAAGCGCGTCATCCTTTGATGGGGCCTTTTTCGACATGTTGGTTTTTCTCCTGATTTTCTAACCTATTCAATGCCATCTTATATAAATAAAGGTAGCGAATCCTCAAAATGTATCCGTAGGAATAGCCAAACATACTTATTAACAATAAAAATCCATGCCAAAACTGGGGTTTACCAGCCCTAAAACTTATATATTAAACTCCGCATTCGAGTTGAAACCCGACTGGTGAACTGCGTGAAAACGCAGTATTTATTCATAATAACATGCGCTCTCACGCTACCATTAGTGCTTATGCTGATACCACAAACAACGGCTGAAAACATTGAATTACAAGCAGATCCCGCGAGAGTTTATGTCGGGGTTTGGCTTGTGAATGTTGAAAAAGTGGATTTAGCTGCAAGCAGCTACCGTTTAGACTTCTATCTGTGGTTCAAGTTTAACTCCTCTGAAATCAGCTTGGCAGATGTAAAGAAATTTGAGTTTGCAAATGGTCCATTAGGGCCTTTCACTCCAATAGAGGAGGACGAAACACGTGGCTATGTGGAATATCGCATCAAAGGGGATTTCATAAAAACCTTTGACTTTTCAAATTACCCTTTTGAAACTCACACGCTTACCATAGAACTGGAACATAAAGAGTTCGATGTATCCCGCCTACGCTACATCGTAGATCAGAACTCAACAATCGATGAGACCATTAATGTTGCTGGGTGGGAGATAGGAGGATACAGTGCCACAGAAACCGAACATTCATATGGTGACGAAACCTTTTCAAGATTCATTTTTAGCATTCGGTTGAGACGTCCAACGCTGTCTTCTTTTGTGAAAAGCGTGTTGCCGATAATTGTTATAACAACTATATCGCTTCTTACGTTCTTCATATCGCCACAAAACTTCGGTCAAAGAATAGGCTTGGGTGTAACAACTCTTATGTCGGCTTCGGCCTTTCATTTATCCCTTCTTAGCGGCTTACCTCCAATAGGTTATCTGACTTTTGCGGATAGAATGATGATGTCAGTTTACGTTATATTCCTTTATAACCTCTCAGCATCCGTTTACATCATGAAACTTATGGATGCGAAGAAGATCGAAGAGGCTGAAAAATTCAATAAGAAGGCTATGAGAGCCCTTGCAGTGCTGATAATTGCCCTAATAATAATTCAGATAATCCTTTAACTCATTATCTGCCATGAGTCTCTGTTTCGGCTCAGGAGTATGCCCCCTCTTCATCTTTTATCAGCCGATGAGAGGAGGAGCATATCCTCATCGCCAAAATTATTCAGAAAATATGAGTTTTAAAATATTTACTCTGAGTTTGACGGGTAAAAATTTATTTATAACAGTTTTATAAAGCGATAAACAAGTTTCTGGAGGGTTTCTTTATGAGTGACCGTGTAGATGTAGGCATTCCAGGGATGAATGAGATACTATATGGCGGTATACCAAAGAGGAACATTGTTCTATTGTCTGGTGGACCTGGTACTGGAAAATCCATTTTTGGTCAGCAGTTTCTTTATGCTGGCTTTAGATTGGATGAACCAGGCGTTTTAGTGACTTTGGAGGAGCATCCTGTTCAGGTTAGGATTAACATGGACCGTTTTGGTTGGGAGCCTAGGAAATATGAGCAGGATGGGAAGTTTGCAATAGTTGATGCTTTTACATCCGGGGTTGGTGAGTCGGCTAAGAGAGAGCGCTACGTTGTTAAGGATCCCGATGATGTTCCAAGCTTTTTGGATGTTATCCGACAAGCCATTACTGATTTAAATGCGCAGAGGGTTGTTATAGACTCTGTTTCGACACTTTACATGACCAAGCCAATGTTGGCGCGGTCAACATTGATGCTGATAAAAAAGGTTCTAGCTGGTTTAGGATGCACAGGTTTCCTTATTTCACAAGTTAGCGTGACAGATCGCGGGTTTGGCGGTCCAGGTGTTGAGCATGCGGCCGACGGCATTATTAGGCTTGATTTGGACGAATTTCAAGGAGAGCTTAAACGTTCAATAATTGTTTGGAAAATGCGTGGAACAGGGCATTCTATGAGGAGGCACCCCTTTGACATAACAAGCAAAGGCATAATTGTCTATCCAGACAAGACTGTAAGGATTACGCCTAAGGGGTTTATTGAGGGAGGTGAAAGCATATGAGCGAAATAGAAGTTCCCCTAAAACCGTTGGGGAGAGAGGACATCCAAAAGCTTGAGGCGGTCCTCCTATTAGGAACAGTATCGAGAAAAGATGTTATCGAGAAAATGCGAAGTGCGGATCCAAAGGACAGAATTACATGGATAGATTCTCTGGCAGTTGCCGCTGGTGCCCTTGCGAGGGAAAAAGCAGGGATGACGGTTACAAGGATAGCCGATGAGCTTGGTAGGGGCGAACAAACCGTAAGGGCGCACTTAACGGGAAAAACGGAAGCCGGAAAACTTGTAAGGGAAACCTATGAAATGCTCCTTAAAGGCGAAAAAGTTTTAACATTCATAGTTAAAGAGGTTGAAGCTGCACCGTCAAAAGAAGAAGTTGAAAAGCTTAAAGTTGAAATTGAAAAGGAAAGGCGGGAAAAATTCGAACTTCAAGAGAAGCTTAACAAAATGCAAAGCAAAATTGAAGGTGCCATAAAAGCATTAGAAAATGCACTAAATCAACTAAAAGCCCAATATGGTGGACCGGGCGGGATTTGAACCCGCGACCTCCCGAGTGCAAGTCGGGCGTTCATACCAGCTGAACTACCGGCCCTCAGCTTCCTTTTTCTGGGTGAGATGAGATTTTTATGAATTTAGGGCTTTCGATTTTGGAGAAGCCAAATTTGGTTTTCATTTTGCTTGGCTATTGAGGCTAGAGTTTTTCAACTCTTAGTTTTTCGCCCTCATTTACCCTCTCTAAGATTTTTGGGTTTTCAAGGATTTTTCCTATAACGTTTACTGGGCTGTAGGGTTTTATTATGTTTGGCGAGGGGCTTGAGAGAGTTGGGCCGAAGAATAGGCATAGGGCCGGGCCTTCAGGCCAATAGGCCAAATCGCCGTAGTCGACTACGGCTTTTGGTTTTTCTAAGTTTGCTTGGAATGGGACTGCAAAGTAGATTTCTTTGCCCCAGAATTCGGCTCTTGATTCGAAGGGTAAAGCCTTCATTAAAGCCTCGGCTGTTTTAGGATTTTCTTTAAAACTTATTTCGCATGTGACTGCCACACCGGATTCAAATGTTATTTTTATTTTTTCCTTCTTCTCCATATTATACACCTTATTTTATTCTCTTGTTAGGTTTAACAGTATCTTCATAGAGTTCTCGACATATTTTGCACATTTTATTTCTTTCACTTTTTGTTCTTTGAATTTTCTCCTTCCCTCAATTGTTGATAGGTCACATTTGGTTAAGTCTCTGCAGTATACTCCTCCACATTTTTCTTCAAACTCTTTGTAGAGCTGTAGGCTTTTAGCCATGCATTTCTCGTAGGCTTCTGTTTCATTTGGTGTTTTTCGTCCATGTTTTAGGCTTATGGCCATCACCGCTCCTGTTAAAGCTCCACATAATGAGCCAGCTCTGCCTATGCCAGCACCGAAGCCTGTGGCGATTTTTGGGATTTGTTCACACTTTATTTGATGTGCTTCTGCGAAAGTTTTGATGATTGCTTCTGAGCAGAGATAGCCTTCTAGAAATCTGGAGACTGCTTTTTTAACAATTTCCTCTTCTTTTTCCATAAAACTTGTTTTATTTAGGATATTGCTATGTAGATTTTTCTGTCGTCTAGTGGATATTCATGCCATTCGATTTTAACTTCGCTTTGGCCTTTGTGAAGTTGTACTTTTCTTGCGCGGACGAGTTCTGCCATCTCATTTACGTATGGTTGTAGAAGCCTTATGCTTTCTTCATCAAGTCCAGCCACGTGGACGCTGTTTAATATGTCTGTTGGCACATAACCTAGCTCTTTTCTGAGGGATTGGACTCTTCTCGCTATGTCCCGCATTAGCCCTTCGCCTAAAAGTTTTTCGTCGCGGTGGATATCAAGGTATACTCTTAAGTCTTTTTCTGCGGCCGAAGCCCATTTTTCAGCCTCGGTTTTAACGTATTCTGGTGGTTCTCGATGATATTCGGCCTCCTTAACGTTTGCTAGTTCGAGGAAAATATCATTTAGGCTTTTTAGAACTCTGCATTTTTCCTCCGGTGCTACAACTGCAACTTTCCGGAGGGGCCATCTTCGCTTTATCTTTGCTGACTGCCGTGCGGAATAAACAAGTGAAACGCATTTCATTAGAGTTTCAAAGTCTTCTTCAAGGGCTTCGTCGCGTAATTCTTCTCTTGGTTTCGGCCAGTCTTCAAAGTTAACCGATTCCGGTAGGGTTGGGTCTAGGCGTCTGTAGATTTTTTGGTATAGGGCTTCGCTTAGAAATGGTGTAACCGGGTTAAAGAGGGCTACAGCTGTTTTCAAGACATGCCACAAAGTTGCGTATATGGCTAGTCTCCTGTTTAGGGTTTCTGGATCATCTGTCCACAGTTCCTTCCTAATCATTGGCACATATAGGCGGCTTACCATTTCGACGACGAACTCTTCAAGTTCCGCCAGTGCGAGGTTGAATTCACATTTTTCTAGTTTAGCAGTGTAGTCGCTTATCGTTTTTTGAAGTTTTGATAAAAGCCACAAGTCTGGCTTTTTAAGCAGCCCGATGGTTTTTGCCCATTCAAGCGTGTGCCTCTGCGGGTTAAAGTTGTCATATTCAGCGTTTTGTATAAAGAATCTGTTGAGGTGGTATAGGGTTGCCAGCACTTGGTATGGTCGGCGGTTCATCTCGTTTATGTCGAAGTTCATGAACTCTATTGGTGAACATTTCCTTAGAAGGTAGAATCTGCAGACGTCTGCCGAAGCCTTTTCTAAGAGTTTGTTTACTTCAATTATGTTTCCGAGACTTTTGCTCATTTTTCTGCCTTTAGCATCTTGTGTTAAACCTTGAAAGAGGAAAGCCTTGTAGGGGGCTTCAGCCCTCCCCGTTAATATCACATGTTCTAGTAGGAGCGAATTTGCCCATCCTCTTGTTTGGTCTATGCCCTCTGTTAGGAACTCCACTGGCACAAACTTTTGGAACTCTTCATCTGTGAACCTGGCGTAGGGGGAGGCTCCACTGTTATGCCAAGTGTCTAAGACAAAGGGTTCTCTGTGCATTATGCCCCCGCACTTTTCGCATTTTATCTTTATGCGGTCTATCCATGGCTTATGAAGTTCAAAGTTTGGCGGTGGCTTTTCTATTGCCTTTTCAATAAGCTCTTTTTTACTTGCCACTAAAGTTTTCGCCCCACATTTTTCACAAACCCATATTGGAAGCGGGGCACCCCAGACACGTTCTCTTGAAATGCACCATGGTTTGCCCTCTTTCAAGAAAGATATGAAGCGGTTTTTCGGCGCTTCGAAGAAGTATTCGACTTTCTCCGCTGCCTCCAGAACCTTATCATTTATTTTGTCCGTTCTTAGGAAGTATTCCCTTCTCGCAAGCCAAACCAGCTTGTGGTGGGAGCGCCAACAAGTTGGGTACTCATGTTTTATCGTCTTAGCCTCAACTAGTAAGCCTCTCTTGCGAAGTTCCTCAATAACCATGGCGTCAGCGTCTCTTGCAAAAACACCGCTGAAGACTCCAGCCTCCTCAGTAAACTTAACCTCATCGTCGAAAGGAGCAAAAACTGGGATTCCCCGCTTTTGTGCTGCAAAAAAGTCTTCCTCACCGTTCCCAGGCGAGAGGTGTACAACACCGGTTGCGGTGTTGACGTCGACAAAGTCTTCGCATACAACCCTATGCACTAGCGGATGCCTATCCAATTCTGCTTGTTTGGGAATTAAATCCTTAAATGGATAATCGTATTTTACGCCTTCAAGGCTCTTACCCAAAACAGTTTCGGTCACAGCATACTTTTCTATGCCAAGCTCCTGCATTACTGGTTCAACGCGCTGCCTCACAATTATCCACTTTTCATCACCCACTTGGACCTTTGCATATTCGGCTTCTGGATGAACCGCCAGCATTAGGTCTGTCACTATCGTGAAGGGCATGGTCGTCCACACTAGGAAGTACTCGTTTTCGCTTCCCGCCACCCTAAACTTGAAGTAGAGTGATGGGTCCTCAACCTCAACGTATGAGCCTTCATAGCCAACTTCGGCGCTGCTTAGGCTTGTTTGACATCCTGGACAGTAGGCGACAACATAGTAACCCTCCTCAAGTAGGCCTTGCTCCCAAGCTCGTTTGAGGTATTGCCACTCCCGTTCTATGTAGCTGTCCAGATAAGTCCAGTAGGCTTTCTCTTGGTCTATGAATACGCCGAGTTTTCGGTCGGCTTCAACCCATTCTTTATGGTACCGCATTATGGTTTTTTTGCATTCCTCTATGAAGCGTTCCTCACCTACACGTTCTAAGAGTTCGCGTTTGTTTTTGACTCCTAACAATTTTTCAACTTCAAGCTCCACTGGCAAGCCTTGGCAGTCCCATCCAGCCCAGAAGGGCATGAAATATCCTTGCATGGTCTTCCATCTGAAGCGTAAATCCTTTATTACGCGTCCTCTCGCGTGTCCCACGTGGGGTATGCCGTTCAGCGTTGGCGGTCCTTCAACCCATCCGGAAAGGCCCACGTTGTTTTTCTCGCGGTATTCCATTAGCTTTTCTCTTATGCGGTTTTTCTCCCAGAATTCGCGGATTTCCCTTTCAATTTCAAGCGGGCGGTAGTCCATGCTCAAGTGTTTTTCAAAATCAGCTTTGAATTTGGCGGTCACCTTTCATCACAGCGCACCCGCAAACACAACAAAATAGTCCAAGCCGAATATAACCTTTTTGAAATCGCATATCCCTTTGTAGTCAAATTTAGGAGTGGACAGAAGCCTAAATTGGATACCCCCTCCTACTTTTTAGTTGTTGGAAACGCTGATACGGCGGCCACTTGCAAACTTTTCAGCCAGCATCCCAGCGAATAAATGGACAATATAATTACTGTGACTTCTGCAATCGTCGCGGCTTGCCAATTGTAGAAGGGGTTTCCGTTAATAAAGGGGTATAGAACCCAAAACATTTCACGGTGAGCAAACATGTCTAGGAATATGTGGCTGAAACCGCCCAACAGACTTAACAAGTAAATGTTTAGCAGCGGGTACTTCGCCCTAGTCGGATTAAACCCCACCCACTTATAAATGGTCCATAACCTTTTTTCAAAAAGGCTTTCCGTCATGTAGACTCCAATGGTTACCAGAAGGGGGTATATTGTTAACGCCAATGTAAAGCCGTGCCAGACCCTATGGTCTATGGGTTCGCCCAAAAGAATGTAGTATAAGGGTTCAAGGTCTATGAAGGTCGTCGAAACAACCAAAGCCAAAGGGTCGATGCGCCATCTATCCTTAAAGTATAGGAAAAGTAGGGTTGATGCGTGGAGAGGTGTAATCGGCATCTAAATAACCATCCGCCCTTTATACTGGTATTCTTTTTCCGTCAAGGTCGCGTTTCCATAGGCCAAACTCCCTTTTAACCGTTTTAAGCTGCTCCATGTTGAATATTGGGCCGTCTTTGCAGACGCGATATCTGCCAACAGTGCAGCTTCCACATATGCCTATGGCGCAGCGCATTAAGCGTTCTAAGCTTCCCTCCATAGGAACGTTGTATTTTTCACATTGGTCAAAGACTTTTCGAATCATTTGTTCAGGGCCGCAGGCGTAAACCATGTCAAATTTTTCCTTAGCTAAAACTTTTTCGACAAGGCTTGAAGCCACATCCTTTACGCCGTAGCTTCCATCTTCTGTCGCGGCGGAAACGTTTGCCTCACCGCAGAGCTCCTTTAATTCCTTTAAGAATAGAAGCTCGCTTTTTGTCTTTGCGCCTACAACCAAGGTTATCTTCGCTTTTTTAGAAAGTGCCAAATTTTTGGCTAGAAATAACAGTGGCGCTATGCCTATCCCACCTCCAACCATAAGGATTCTACCCGTGCTTAGTGCGAAACTGTTTCCGAAGGGCCCCCGAACTCCTATTATGTCACCCAACGTTTTGTTGTGCAGTGCTTGTGTTGCCTCGCCAACTTTTTTGACCGCTACTGATACGAGGCCTTCCTTTTCGTTTGCGCCTAAGATGCTTAGGGGGATTTCGTCCACGCCGGGAATCCAAAGCATGAGAAACTGTCCCGGTTTTGCTTTTGCGCACAATTTGTCCTTAAAAGTGAAGGTTTTAACTGTTGGGCTTTCTGTTTTTACGCTGAGAATGCTTGTTGTTCTTAACTTATTAGCTTTTGTGAGCCAAGCCGACAATTTCAGTTACGCTCCTAAAGCATTTTCTTTTCAAGTAGGCCTTCATACCTCTCGTTATCGCCTTGAAAATGCCTGGTCCTTTGGTAGCTATGGCTGTTCCAATCTGGACGGCTGTGGCTCCTGCGAGCATGAACTCCACAGCGTCTCGCCAGCTGGTTATTCCCCCACATCCTATTATGGGCGCTTTAATTCCTCTCTCATAGATTTCGTAAACGCATCTGACAGCGATAGGTTTTATTGCCGGCCCGGATAATCCGCCTTTTTTGTTGCTTAAGACCGGCTTTGTGGTTTCAATGTCTATTACCATGGCTTTTATGGTGTTTATTGCTGTTATGGCGTCTGCGCCTGCCTTAACGGCTGCTTCGGCGATTTCTGCTATGTCTGTAACGTTTGGCGAAAGTTTGACAAATACTGGCTTTGTAACGGCGCTCTTAACCTTCCTAACAACTCCGGCTAGCACTTCTGGATTCTGTCCTATTTCGGCTCCCGTCTCCTTAACGTGGGGGCATGAAACGTTTAGTTCAACAGCGTCTGCGCCAGCCTCCACGGCTTTCTCGGCAACTAAGGCGTATTCCTCGGCTGAAAACCCATAAACGCTTACTATTAGAGGCGTTTTTATAAGGGCTTTTGCCTCATGGATGTCCTTTACAAATTCTTCTATTCCTGGGTTAGGAAGTCCCATAGCGTTTATTAAGCCACAACTGGTTTGGACAACTGTTGGATTTGCATAACCCTTTCTAGCTTTCAGCCCAACAGATTTCGTCACTACGGCGGCAGCCCCGCCCTCAACAATGCTTTCAAGGGTTTGAGCTGAATACCCCAAAATTCCAGAAGCCAACATTGTAGGATTTTTTAGACATAAACCGGAGAGATTAACCTTTAAATCCTCATTTTCCACTAGATTTTCACCGCTTGCCTCTAAAGTGATTGTTCTTTAAAGAGATAAAGTTTAGTTTTAACCGAACGAAGCTTGAAAAGGGTAGACGATTGTTCTAATGGCAAAGTTTGGTCAAAGGTAAAAACTTTAAAATACGGTGTAAATGTTTACTATATCGACGGGGTTCATCATTATGCCATTAACATTAAAAGTTCGAGATGTAATGGAAGGCGGAGTCGTTATAGTTGATGGCGAACTTTCCGCTAAAGATGCCCTAAACAAAATGTTGGAAAAAGGCGTGTGGTCGGTGGTTGTTAGCGTCAGGGGTTTACCATCAGGAGTTGTTACTGAACGCGATTTGCTGCGGAGAGTTATTGCTAAGGGCTTAGACGTTAATAAAGTGACCTTAAAAGAAATCATGTCATCTCCATTAATCACAATAGACCCGGACGTACCATTGGGCGAAGCATGGAATATCATGGCAGCAAAAGGAGTTAGACGTTTATACGTTATTGAGAATGGAAAAATTATAGGCAGAGTAACCCAAACAGGACTGTTCAATAAACTTTTAGACGCGGTTTTAACACTATCATCCATAAAATATCAACTATAACTCGGTGGGAAATCAGAAAATTCGATAAGCGTACCCCTTTTATTTATTTCCTCGAGAATCCTTTATTTATACAAGCCTAAATAAATAATGTTTCAGACTCTCTGAGGAGAAAATGATGAAAGCATCCATAATTCAATCTTTGTTCGGCGTTTTCGCCTTCGATGAAGGTAACAGACTTGTTGCCCACTCCCTTTTTAGCAAAAAGCCTGATGAGGCTGCAAAAACCATAGTTGAAATAGAATCTGGAAAGGCTATAAAAGAAATCGCTGATCTTATCAGCCATTTGAAGGGGTTAGGCTACAACTCTTTTGTCTTTGAGAATCCCCTCTTAGCGGCGGAAGTTAAGGAGAAATTTGGCGTTGAGGTTGAGGTTTCAAAGGTTTCTGAGGCTGGCGAGCTGCTCCGCTCCAACATGGAAGGATTCGCCTTAGAAACAGGCTTCGTTAAGGATTATGGGGAGTTCCGTGTTTGGACGCATAATGTGTCGATGGAAATCGCCAAACTGAGGGTCAAAAAGGCCGTTGAAAAAAGGGACTTGATAATTGCTCAAGCTATTCAAACTCTTGACGATTTGGATAAGACCATAAACTTGTTCATGAGCCGTGTACGAGAGTGGTATGGTATACACTTTCCAGAGCTTGACCGTCTATTGGAGAAGCATGAAACCTACGCTCGCCTCATCGTGAACCTTGGAGTTAGAGAAAGCTTCACTGCTGAAAGACTTGAGAGGGAGGGCTTGCCGAAGTCAAAGGCTGAGCAGATAGCGAAGTCCGCCCAAATCTCTATGGGCGCAGATTTGGCAGAAGTGGACTTAGCTCAAATTCAAGCCCTCAGCAAAACTGTGTTAAACCTTTATGAGCTTAGGCAAAGGCTGGAAGACTACATAGACTCAGCTATGGAGGAGGTTGCCCCCAACATAAAAGCCTTGACCGGCGCTCTTCTCGGCGCCCGTCTCATTGCTCTGGCAGGCGGATTAACAAATTTGGCTAAAATGCCAGCCAGCACACTGCAGGTTTTAGGGGCTGAAAAGGCATTGTTCCGCTCGCTTAAAACTGGAACTAAGCCGCCAAAGCATGGAATAATTTTTCAACATGCCTTTCTACACGAAGCTAAAAAGTGGCAGAGGGGCAAAATAGCCCGCGCTCTGGCTGGCAAGCTTGCCATAGCCGCAAGAACCGACGCTTTCGGCGGAAGATATATAGGCGAAGAATTAAGGGCTGAATTAGAAAAGAGGGTTGAGGAAATCCGCCAGAAATACGCTGAACCTCCAAAAGCGCCGGAAAAGCCTAAAGCCAAAGAGAAAAAATGGAGAAAGGGTAAACATGCACGTTAAACCACACCCGCAGTTCCCCCAAGTATTTATAGCTACTTTGGAGGATGGAAGCCAAAAACTGGCAACACGAAACCTAGCGCCAGGAAGAACAGTTTACGGTGAGAAGCTTATACGCTTTGAAGGCGTAGAATACCGCCTATGGGACCCTTTTAGGAGCAAACTTGCAGCAGCCATCCTCAAGGGAATCAAAACGGTCCCAATTAAGCCAGACCATCAAGTGTTATATTTGGGTGCAGCTTCGGGAACAACAGCAAGCCATGTCTCCGACATAGTAGGCGAAAAAGGCCACGTTTACTGTGTCGAATTTGCACCAAGAGCCATAAGGGAGCTCGTGAACAACGTTTGTCCCTATAGGCTTAACATGACGCCAATACTTGAGGATGCTCGTTTTCCGGAAAAATATGCCCTGTTTATACGTGGAAAAGTAGACGACATTTACTGTGACCTTGCCCAGCCTGAGCAGGCTAGAATTTTGGCTGATAACGCCGATATGTTTCTCAAACATGAAGGTTACGTTATGTTGGCGATAAAAGCCAGAAGTATAGATGTCACTAAAGAGCCATCTGAAGTTTATAAGAGGGAGATAAGAGTTTTGTGCGACAGAGGTTTTGATGTGTTGCAAGTGATCAATCTGGAGCCTTATGACGTTGACCATGTTATGGTGCTTGCAAAGCTGAAATAACCCCTAATAGCTCTATGGAGCAATCAGCATTTTCTCCCATATCACACTCACAGAAATGTCAAATCTGTTTACTGAAATGTTGAGCTCTTCAAGGGCTTTTCTGAGGTTATATATGCATGTTCCAACATCGTCTTTATCACATAAGATTGTCACTATTATGTCGTGGTGTCCATAGGTTCTCCATAAGAACTTAACTTGATGTTGAACTTTCAAAAATGAGATAGCCTTATCAACGTCTTTGGGGTTCAAATTCATACCTATAACTACGGCGGAAAATCCAATCTTACTGAAATCCGGAATAGCTGCGATTCTTCTCTTTATAATTCCTTTCTCCTCAAGTGTGGCTATTCTTCGATAAATGGTATTTCGGCTGACCCCACATCGTTTTGCCAAATCCTCATATGAGTATAAACCCTCACACATGCATCTCAGAATTTTCATGTCGAGGGCATCTAACACTGTGGTTCCCCCTCTAACTTTAGTATATACTTCTAGCTTTTTCTATATACTTTCTTTCATAAATATTTACCGCCTAGTGGTGACAAGTGTCCATGAAGAAACATCAAACATGAACTTTCTTCACCACCAGTTAATGATAACCAAAACGACTGCCATTTAACATCTTGAGGTGAACGGAAATGGCGCAAAAATTAGTATTAATCGAAAAGAAACCGGAACCGGAGGACGAAATAATAGGGTTGAGGAGACTGATGTGCGCAAATGAACACCCCCACAAAGTATGTGTAGTTAGATACGGGGACGGTTCAATATGGGTTTTCTGCCCATACTTTGGTCGTGTAGGATTAGAGCTTGGATGTAAAATCAGGCAAGCCCACTGCAGATACTTTAAGGCAACCTAAAACACATATTCTTTATATTTCAGAGCGGCGTGATTTCTTTTGTGAATAGCCGATGACTTATAGGGAGATGGGGAAAGTTAAGGCTGCGGAATCCATACTAAAAGAGGGCGGATTCACCGTCTCCCAAATGTGCTGTTCAAGACCAAGCTGCTTCGACATAGCAGCAAGGAAAAAAGAATCATTAATTTTCATAAAAGTTCAGCCGGATATTGGATGCGTCTCCCCATATGACTCCTTAGAGTTAAGAATTATTTCGGAACACATCTCTGCCGCCTCGCTCTTCATTAGTGAGAAAACTCGTGAAAAACCCCTGGAAGACGACACAGTTTATTCACGATACAATGTTTTAGCCATCACGCCAAAAACTTTTGAAAATATTGTTCTAAGGGAGATTCACCCGCTAATTCAAGCTGGTCCCGGAGGCTATTATGTAGAAATAGACGGAGAAGCCATTAAAAGACGTAGGCAAGAGTTAGGACTATCCGTTGGCGAAGTTGCAGAAAAAATAGGCATTTCAAGGAGAACGCTTTACGGCTATGAACGAGGTATGGCTAAAGCCTCTGTGACGGTGGCTTATAATCTACTATGCACTTTGGGGATTCCTGTTGCAAAGCCTGTCAACATTTTTGAGGTTCATAAAAGTCAGCGGAAAACCTTTATGGCTAGGGCTAGACGGATAATAACCAGAAACAAGCTTCTCCAGAGAATTTTCAAGAAGCTTTCAGGTTACAACATTGTGGCTGTTAAGAAGGCACCCTTCGACTTTGTGATAACTGTTCCGGAGGAGAACATGAAAATTATTGGCGGAGTCGCAAATGGTGAAGAGGAAACGTTGAACCGAAGAGTTGAAGAGATTTTAAGCTTAAGCAAGGTTGTTCAAGCCCACCCCGTACTTGTGACAGATGGACGGAAGCCCCGGTTGAATGAGGACATTTCATGCATAAAAAGCGATGAAATCTCAAAAATTAAAAGTCCGGAAGACTTGTGCAAGCTTTAGCCAAGCCCTGTCTGTTGCGCGTTGCTTTCCCGTCTAATCTTTTTGGCTGGTTTCCAAGACCTTCTGACAAACTCTGGATACTCCTTGAAGTTTTCAAGGCATCGGCGGAGAAACTCTAACGTTTTTGGATCTGTTGGATAGCCACATCCAAAATCGCCATATTTTGCTTTTAGCTCTGCTATTTCACGGTCTCTTTCAACTTTAGCCACTATCGAGGCGGCTGAAACAACAGGGTATTTTCGGTCCGCCTTATGTTCCGAGACTATTTCAACTCTGAAGGGGAGATATTCCAAAATCTGCTGTTTAAAACGTTCTTCTAAAACGTCTGAGGCGTCTACGTAGGCGATGTCCGGCTTAAGAAGCTCTATGACTTTCGCCATTGCTTGTGCCTCCAGCCTATTAAGCCTAAAAAGTTTTCTACCCCTTTCCACAACCTTGTCAATCTCTGATGGCGAAAGCTTCACAACAGCGTGTTTTTTGGCTATGCGCCTAATTTCGATGGCAAGGGTCTCCCTTCTGCTTGGTGGGAGAAGTTTTGAGTCCTTAACGCCTAATTGGACAAGTTTTGGAATGTCTCCTTCATCTATTAGGATTCCAGCAATTACTAGCGGTCCAATGACTGAACCGCGTCCGGCATCATCAACACCAGCAACCAACATTGGAAGATTCCTTCAAGATGCTAACCATTTCAAATATGGGTTTTGGGCTGGTTAAAGCTTTAGCTCTTTAGCCCCTTTTAAGAATTCTTCAGCCTTCTGCACAACCACTTTATGTAGTTCATCCCTATTTCCAAACGTGACATTGAATATTTCAGCATCTTTACGAGTTTTTACGTCGTCTATGAGTTTGTCGCGAGCCTTCCAATGGACAACAGCTACAACAAGTTTGCTGCTTTTAAAAGCTTCAGAAGCCACCCTCCTAAAATTTTCTGAGAAAAGCTCCATCGGACCTATCTCGTCTATGACTATGACATCGCATTCCTTAACAGCCCTTAAAATCGCTTCAACGCCCACACTGTTTAAGTCTTCCAAATTCACGCGGTATTTCCCTACTTGCGGGCCTGTTTTCTGGTTTATGTGTGCCAGCCAGCCACGTTTATCGTTGTCGGCTAAGTCTAGAATTTCAAAGCCTACGCGTGTTCCGCATGAGCGAACCTCGCGGCTTACCATTCCGCCGACGCTGTAGCCCCTAGCCTTTAAAGCCTCAACAACTTTAAGTAAAAGGGTTGTTTTTCCGATGCCTGGGCTGCCAGTTATTAAAAGAATTCTTTTGGACAATTTGTCAACCTTATGAAAGTTGTGTTAGAATTGCGGACATTCCGCTGGCTGCGAGTGTGAGCAACTCAAAGGTTTTATAGGCTTCAATCATGTTCTTGGCCGTGTACTCTATTGTTAAGCCGTCGACTCTTTTGGCGGTTGGCAAAAGTTCAGCGACGTCTGCAAAGTGGCTTGCTTGAAAGGTTATCCTCATGTTAATAGGCTTTTTTGCTGTTAGCAGCTTGCCAGCGGATCCGCGCTCAAAGTTTAATGCGGCTCTTTTCGCAGCTTCCCTCAGTTCCTTTTCAATCTTTGTCATGCTTGGACTTTTGGCGGATACTCTGCTCAATGAGTCTTTTAGGCTTACTGCCTCGGCCCATGGAGCAAACTTTTTAACGTCGTCTTTTATGAGTTGGGCTTCGCCGGCAACCATTATCACTGGTACGCTCAGCTCTCCGGCAACATAAGCGTTCAAGAGAAATTCGCTTACTTCAACGTTGTTAACCTCGACTTTTCTGATGCTTCCGCCACTGTACGTGTGGTCAAAGGAGGATTTCGCCGTTCCAAACTTCGCGTGATATCCTATAAAAACAGCAGCGTCGCATCCTTCAACACCGGCAACCATGCTCAAAGGGCGGGGAAAACCCCTAACAATTTCAACATATTCTGGCAAGTCTTCCACGTGGAGGTTAACCATTGGACCATGGCTGTCTGCAACAACGATTTCTTCAAATCCGTTCTTATGCAGTTCGTCAGCGACTATAAATGTAACTTTCGTGGCTATTTTCCTAGCCTCCTTATACAATGTGCCTTTTAAGCCCAAGTGGCTTGGCGCGACAATATAGGGCATACCTTCCAAGTCAACAGATATGAACGCTTTCACTCAACTTCACCTTTTGCTGTCCATTCATAAAAGGACATTCACAGCTTAAACATTTTGGGCGCCCTTACAAAACCAGAAGTCTAATATTGGCTGTTGGCTTTATTCAGTTGAAAGATGAACCGTGAAAAGCCCTCGGAAATTGATTTTCCAACAGAAATTGTCTATGAAGGCGGAGTTAAAGCGCTTGTGCCGAAGCTTTCAGCCTTTATTGAAAAGCCGAGCGAGTATGCACCTTCAAAGGCTCCAGTCTTTTATAACCCTGTGATGGAGTTAAACAGAGACTTCGCTGTTCTGGCGGTTCAAACATACCAAAGAACGTTGAAACGTGAAATATCCATATGTGAGCCGCTTACTGGGTGTGGCATAAGGGGCATAAGATTCGCAAGGGAGGTTGATGGCGTCAAAAAGGTTGTGATTAACGACATTAACGAGAAGGCTTACCAACTTGCAAAGCATAACGT
>JAWAZO010000024.1:0-17267 GCA_038817565.1 Bathyarchaeia archaeon | reverse complement strand
TTTACCTCGCCTTTTATTTCAAGTTCTTTGAAGCCTTTCCAAACGGCATATAATGTTCCGCCACTCCCCATGTGGGCTATAAACCAGTCTGGAGCCTCCATTTGTTCGTAAACTTCATAGGCTATGGTTTTTAGGGCTTCTATGGATAGTGGATTAAACTCTGCGGACCCTTGATACCATCTCATTTCTTTAGCTAACTCATCCGCTCTTTTCAATGAATCATCCACTATTTCACCGTGCTCCTCGATTATAGCATCATAGATGAGCATTTGGGCAAGTTTTCCCATGTCCACGTTTCTCGGCACCACAACATGGCATGCTAATCCGGACTTTGCACAATATGCAGCCAAAGAGGCACCAAGGTTTCCATTTGTAGCACAGACAAGCGACTTATACCCTAAATCTACAGCGTTGGAAACCATTAGGGCGGCGCATCTATCCCTAAAAGAATTTGTTGGGTTTCGCGTCTCATCTTTGAAGTATAAATTGTTTAGCCCAACGCTTTCGGCAAGTCTCCACGCCTTTATGAGCGAGGTTCCGCCTTCCCCCATTGAAACAACATTCCTAACCGCTGGCAAAAATTTTCTGTAACGCCAAAAAGTGAAGGGACCGACAAATTTCTCAGTTTTAAGCGCTTCATCGTCACATTTATACTCTAGAATGCTGCCACATTTCTTGCAACTATATCGTGGCGGATAAGCTTCAAACTTTGCACCACACGTTGTGCACGTCAGATAGAACATCACGCTGCCTCGTTTTCCCTTTTCCTAAACGTTAAATTCAGCAGTCCCATCTATGAGGCTTTCTGAATTCTAGGTTTAAGGCTCCAAGCTTGGAAGTATTGCAATTACCTCCGCAACTCGCTTTACAATTATCCGGTCAAATTTGACATCGTTTTCTATATTAACCAGCGGACCGATTCCATGCTGTTCGTTTTTAATATTTCTTGGGTTTGCATCCTTTGGCTTTTCCAACATTATGAATGTTGGCAAAAGCATAATAATGAAGGTTATAACTCCGGAAAACGACATTACAGCCGACGTTGGAGCCGAAAGCGGAACCATTCCCTACCGTTCCATGGTTTTGGCGCAATTTTTAATATAACAGTTTCTATTGCCTAAATTTACGAGAGATTCTGCTTACCAAAAACTAGCTTGTCTAAGACTACACTTAGAACTTGAAAAACTTCCTCTGCGGACAAATTATCAGTGTCCAATATCACATGGAATGGAGTGAAATCCTCGCCTAACTTGAAACCGTAAAGCTTTTCATAGATTGATTTTGTTTTCTGCTCCTTCTTTTTCAAGGCCTTTAATGCTTCCTTCACGGTTATGTTGTCTCTTTTTGCCACCCTTTCCGCCCTTTTTCTAGGTGATGCCTCAAGCCATATTTTGAACCCGCCTTCAAGAAGCCACGGCATTGTCCAGCTGTCTAAGACAACGTTTCCTTGTTTTGCAATTTCCAAAAGCTTTTGATCAACAGCTTTGTCAAATTCAGGGTTCTTCTCCCTTTCTTCCAAGAATGATAAGCCTTCCTTGCTTTCCCACCAACCATGCTCCGCTAGTTTACGTCCCTTCTCCAAAGCTAAAGCCTTTAGTGCGTCCCCGCCAGAATAATATTTAAGTCCATATTTTTCAGCCAATTTTTTTGCTAGAGTACTTTTACCGCTTCCAGCCATCCCGCAAACGCAGATAATCAACTGTTCCTTCGCCATTCTGGAACCTCATGCAGCACTAATTGTCCGCGCTGCTTGTTTTATGGCTGTTTTTAAGCAGCCTGGGCAAAGGTGTCCACCATAAATCCTCGAAATACTCCTCTTTGTCTTGTTAAGCTTTCTTATCTCGTGGGGAAGGAGGCGGGGAACCCCGGCTAAGGGTTTGCCGCATCGAGCACAACTGCTGCCTCTTGGGACTTCACGTTTAAAATGTATGCCAGTGCGTCCTCCAGGCAAAGCCTTGAAAACACGTTTCCGGCTACGGGTACGCTGATATGGTCTAGGCATGCCGCATCACTCCACACTTGAAAGGCCTAATAGATGGGAGAACATGGTGCTGAAAAGGAAAGAGCATAAAAGATACCACCAAAATAGAGACGGAAACCAAAGTAATTGGGGGCCGATTCCTGGAAAGTACGCCATTGGCGGTTCATTGATATATGTATTGTTTAAGAAGAACCAAACTATCATTAATGGGATGAAAAAGAGAAAGGATACTTTCATTGATTGCCAAGACATTTTCGCCTGAAGCTGGAGTATGTACTGCTGTCTTTTCATAAGCTTCTCCATCAGTTTTTTATCCCCATTTCTACGAGCTTTACGCAATTGTTCATTCCATTCAGCGATTTCCTTTCTCCAAGCCTTTGTCTTTTCAGGGTCTGTTGTTAGACGATTTGCGAGGGAAATGAGGAAGGATATTGTAGCAGCGAGGAGAAAAATGAAAAGCGTTGACCAAGGGGGACTGGTTGGCAGAAAAGACACTCCTTTCACTCTCCAAATATTCTTCTAAAGGCCGGATACATTTCGGCCGCCCTCTCCCGCACCAAAATTTCATAATACTGGTAAACTATGCCTACTGAAAGCAGAATTCCTATTCCAGAACCGAAAACTCCGAAGAAGTCTGACAAGCCAGCAATTAGTCCAACTATGATTCCGCCAAGTATAGTTACTGTTGGAATGTAACGTTTAAGAATCTGCTCGACAGCCTTTCCTGAACGCCTATAGCCCGGAATCTGCATGCCTGCATCAACGAGCTGCTTCGCCACTGTTGAGGGCCCCAAACCACCGACCTCAAGCCAAGTAAGAGAAAAAATCACGCAAAAGACTATGAGGATTGCTAGGTATCCAATTGCTCGCAAGGGGTCTTGAATTACATTCGTAAGGTTGCCCGGAGATGTCACAAAATAAACGAGACCCCCGGCAGGCACATATTGGTTACCTTCCGGTTTATACCACCCCAATATTCGGATCCACGGGTTATTTCTGTCCCAATTCCAAAGAAGGTAAGAGAAGAAGTATATGTTGGCGAAAAGTGCTGACGCAAAAATCACTGGCAAGTTTGAAACGTATAATAGCTTGATGGGATAGCGGCTTCTGAAACCACGGTAGCCAGCATATGAAAGCGGTAACTCCACTCTAACACCCTCCATGTAAATTATCGCAAGGAAAGCAGCGATTGTCGCTATAAACCCTGTTAGGGATGGAAGATTGCCCCTCAACCATAGTCCTGTAAGTGGTTTTCTATTAATTATTGCACCCGCCAACGCTGGGAAAATTCCGTGATTGTAGTATTCATCAACGGCTCCACTAATATCGAAGCATTGAATGAATATTTGCTGTGCAACACCTGCCATTATAAAGAGGCTGATTCCACTGCCAAATCCCCAACCTTTCTGGATAAGCTCGTCTAGAAGTAGGACTATAAACCCAGCTGCTAAGAGTTGAAGAAAAACGATTATGGCTGTTGTGCCCGGTAGATTACCATACATTCCGCTTATTATGTATGCTGATGCTTGCACGCCTGTAAGAATTATCGCTAAAACTTTGCTTGCGGTTGTAAATAGGGCTCTGTCCTCGGGTTTTGACATGTCACATTCTATCATGGCAGAGCCAACTAAGAGCTGCAAAATTAGGCCAGCGGTAACTATTGGACCTATACCCAGCTCCATCAAAGTGCCGCGGCTTGAAGCAAAAATTATCCTCAGAGGGGCAAATTCCTCTGACCTTTGGATGCCGTAAAGACTGCAGGCGTTGCTGGCCATCACCAAGTAAATTATAAGAGCTATGGCTGTCCAGAAGAGTTTTTCATTAAAGCTCACCCTACGTTCCGGAGCCTTTATCTCCGGAATGAAACGTGCAATCGGCCTAAATAGATTCAGGAATCTTCCAGCCATGTGTTACAGTTACTCTCCAGCCTTTTGGGATTTTACTATGACTTGGCCGCCAGCTTCCTCTATTTTTTCAGCAGCTGATTTAGAGCAGGAAGCAACCTTAACGATTAGGGGTTTCGTTACTTTTCCAGTACCAAGAAGTTTTGTGTAGCCCAAACCTTCTAAGTCTACAAGAATTTTTTCTTCCTCGGTTCTTCCGCATTTCTTAGCTAGCTCTTCAAGTTCCCCAACGTTTATGACTTTGACTTCCCGCTTCAAACTTTTAGGTGAAGTAAAACCTTTTTTCCCAAAGTATTCCGGTTCGTATCTTATGACGTATGTCCACCCATGCTTGTGGCGCCCAGCCCTGCGATATCCTTTGGAGCCGGATTTTCTGTGCTGCCCTACTCTTCCGTAGCCGCATGTTCTTGAACCGCGTTTTTTGCGGATTTTCCTAAGCCTGTGGGGCATCTTTAACAGCAACCTTATCTAGTGGCTTTTCTTTCGGAGCTTTCTTTAATTGTATTTCAAGGACTCCATTCTTATATGTTATGCGTGTTGCCTCTGGAATCACAGCCTCTGGAAGATTTAAACTTTTATAGTATCTGCGCCCCTGAGTCTTCGCTGTTAAGGTTAGCCGCTGTTTTTCGGCTTGAACCTTTATGTTTTCCCTCTTAAAGCCTTTAAGTTCAGCGACAACAACTATTTTGTCTTTCTCTCTGAAAACATCCACTAACGGCTCGGGCTCCTTCCAACTTTTAACTTTAAAAGTTTTCAAACCTTTATATTTGTGATAGTACTGCTTTGGAGCTCTAAAATTTTCAAACCTTAAAACTTTGTCTTCAATTCTGCTAAATTTTTTCGCATTTCTAAGCCACTTAGGACGTTTTTCGCTTCTCCGCCATCTCACGCTGGTTTCTCCTCCCCCTTTAACACAAACGCATCTTCAAACAAGTTATAAAAGGTATCGCCACAACATAAATGCGCCTTTAAATCATCCTCTCCAAAAGTTCGTTGATTTTCTCCCCGCGGTATCCAAGCTCGCCGCCCATGCCGTAGCCCTTCTTTATCTTACCCTTAAAACCCTTCGTTGGTGGGTGCAGCCTAAAATATGGCTGGATATTTGGAAGCTTCCAGTATTCAACCTTACAGTTGTATATTGCCTCTGCAAGCTCATCCAAAGAAGCGTAGCCAAGCTTTTTTGCATAATCATCTGTCAGCTTTTTGTTACCAACAAGTCTTCCCCTCTCCTTCAACAGCACCATCAAGGTTTCCTTTGAAATTTCACCCCACGTGACAAAATTTTGAGCTGTTTTTAACATTCCAAGAAAAGAGGGCCTATTATCTATCAAAACCGCATAGTTATTCCTTTTTAAGTTTAGCATTTTTAGGGTTTCCCTAACCTGCAGTGGCGCGCTTATGATTCCACGGACACGGACAGCTGCTATGCATTTTCGGTTTTCGGTTTCTTCTGGCAACCTATTTCACCCAATCCACTGGTGTTATTAGACTGTAGGTCTTCTTTAAAGCGTCGAAAACTGCATATGCAAAGGATGGAACTGTCCGCGTTGAACCATAACTTCTTGTCCAACAATCCTTTATTCCAGCGAGTCCAAGGATAACTTTTGCAACTTCGCTAGCAACCAAGCCCAAGCCTCTTGGTCCAGGAATAATGACGACCCTCACACCGCCACATTTTCCCTCAACCTGGAACGGGACAGAATGAGGTTTCCCACATCCGCATTCCCAACTACCACATCCCCGCCTTATAGGGACAAGGTTAAGTCTTGCGTCTGCAGCCGCCTTCTCTATTGCCGTCCGAACTTGGCTTGCTTTCCCAGCCCCAAGTCCGATGTAGCCATCCCTATTTCCAACGGCAACTATTGCTTTAAACCTAGATTTTTCGCCAGCATCTGTCTGCTTCTGCACAAGATTTATGTTTATAACCTCTTCCTGAAGATCTGGAAGCAGAGCGTCAACAATTTGGGGCTCTCGTATTGGTAAGCCTTCCATAAAAACCTCTTCGATAGAGGTTATTTTACCCTCTTGAATAAGTTTTCCAAGACGGGTTTTTGGAACCCATTCCTCCAAACTTTTAGCTCTATCTACTGCCATGATTTTTTCCTCCGCTCATAAAAGCGGCTACTACAGCCTCCTTAACTTCTGCAAAATGTTCTGGAAGACTTTCAGGAGGAACCTTATTCTCGAGATATTTTGAGAACACTGCAGTATACTTTTCAGTGTTTGCTGAAAGCATTTTCGCATACTGGGCTATGTGCACACCTTGAATCCTCTTTTCATCTGGCAGTTTCTCCTCCCCATATGGAACGCTTAAACCGGCATCTAAAACGCCTTTGAGAGCCGCAAAAACTCTCGCACCCTTAGTTGGGGAGTGCAATCCAATGTCCAGAACAGCTTCTTTTATGCCTTTTGCTTTGGCCTTCAACCCGCACAAAAGTCCTGTTAAATAGGCTGTTGGGAGATTACCCCTAGGGGCTTTCCAACCATAATTTTTCAGGAGTTCTCTACTATGAGCCGACGCCAAAACCTCGTCGCCATCTGGTTTTGCAGCAACTATCTGAACACAAATGTTTTTGAGCGTGCCGCGAACCACAAGCCTAGGCTTTCTTGAAAGGATCAAGGCTTTTCTTTTACGATAATCTGTTTTGCCTTCTCTTCTTCGACGGTATGGCACACTATAACGGGAACCCTTCGCCATCAACGTTTCCTCCAGAGATCATGAGCCTTTAGAAATCTTTCCATGTCAGCGACGGATGTGAACCTCCCGCTCTTAACCATCGTGTAAAGCTTTCTATAAGTGCTTTCAGTGATTATTTTGTTGACCTTCAGCTCACGAAGCCTCTTTCTTAAAGCGCGAACCTTATTCATCCAAGCCTCCTTTTTAGAGATTTTAGCTTTCGCTGCACCGCTCCTGCTCCCCGGCCCCCGCCTCAAGCCCTTCTTCTTCTTTTTGTGTGTAATTCTTGCTCTAGCTCGGCTGACCCCTTTCTCCTTTAAAGGTTTAATCACACCTTCATGGATAAGCTTCCTAATCTCTTCACGAGTTATGGCGGCTTCAACATCCTCTATCCTATTGGGATCTATCCAAACTCTATCTTGACCAACCTTCAATATTTGAGCTGCCAGTCGCCTTTGGCTTTTCAGACTTGTCATTGTTCTTTCTTCCCTCCATCGCTTTTCTCCGCTTTCTTGCGCTTGGGCTTCAGTTTCTTATCCTCAACTGGCTTTTCTTCCTCCTTCGCCTCTTTTTCAGCCTTTTTCTCTTCTTCAACTTCGGTTTTCTTTTCTCTCTCTTCCTCTTCTTTAACTCCCACGTTTAGTACTGTTATTTTCTTTCTCCTTGCCTCTGCAAGAATTTGCAGTCTGGTCTTCCTGCCCACGGTGTGAGCAATCCGCACGGCTTGAGTTTTAGGATTCACCTTCCTAAGTTCATCAATATTATGCACCAAAATCTCTTCATAACCTGATGGATGAAGCCCCCTAGAAGCTTTTGGTCCCCTATAACCAACATTTACAGTTGGAGGCCACCCCTTAACTTTTCTCCGCATCTTGTTATCTATGCCTTTTGGCTTACGCCAGCTCTCCTTTAGACGGTCGTAACGCCAGCTTTCTTGCCGCACAAAATCGGGCTTTTTCTTTTTCAGTCTAGCTCTTATTTTCAAGGCTTTTTCTACAGCGGCAGTGTTTTGCTCTTTCATGCCTCCATTCCCTCACTTTTCTCGTATAGGTATATGCCATCTAGAAAGACACGCGGGTCTTTCCTCCGCACTTTTGTGGCTTGCTCTATGTTTGCAGCTGTTTGGCTCACCTCCTCAATGTTTATTCCTTGAACAATTATGTCGTCGCCGGAAACCCTCACCTTGGCATTACCGACAATTTTTGCCTTCCTCGGATTTCTTTCTCCTGTGAAGTTTTCAATAAGCACCATTCCATTTTGAACTTTAACTGAAATTGGAAAGTGGGAAAAAACGATCTTCAACTTGTATGTGAAGCCTTTCCTAACTCCAGTAATCATATTGTTTATGTGGGCGTGAATTGTGCCAACCAGGGCGCTCTCCCTTTTACGGGGCCAATTAGCCCAAATGCGAAGGCTTTTGCCTTGAAGCTCCATCGATACTGGGGCGTATGAAAAGTCTCTAGTGAGGGTTCCCTTTGCGCCTTTAACCGTCACTTTTTTCCCTTCAAGGATTACTTCTACATCATCCGGGATTTGAACGACCTTTGAGACTTCAACAGCCCGCATTTGCAACCCCCTAGTAAACGTAGGCTAAAAGTCTGCCTCCAACGCCCTTTTCTTTAGCCTCCCTATGGGATAACACACCTCTTGAGGTTGAGATTATTAGAAGCCCCACTTCCCTGGAGGGTAGAAACTTCTTCTCCCAGTCTTCAATCTCGTCAACTTTAACGGCGAAGCGTGGTCTTATGGCACCGCACTTGTTTATTCTGCCTAAAAGCTGAACTTTAAACTTTCCAGATCGGCCATCGTCTATAAATTCAAATTCGCCAATGTAACCATTTAACTGCATAACTCTCAAAACTTTGCCCAAAAGTTTAGAGGCTGGGCTAATCACACATTCGCGCTTGTTGCGCATCTCATTGTTTAAGATTGTTGTCAAGCCGTTTGATAGCACATCCATCATGCTTTCCTCATCACTCATATTTTTGGAAACCCAGTTTTTTAGCTACTTCCCTAAAACAATGCCTACACAAATATAAATTGTAACGCCGGATAATAGGCCCGTATGAACCGCATCTAATGCATGGCCTGGCACCCTTGCCGTATTTCCTTTCCTTCTTAGGCCTTTTTTTACCCATAAAAATCCCTCTGCATGCCAAATTAGACTATTTCAACCCCCAATGTGTCTTTGAGAAAAACCATGGCCTCCTCGGGTGTTAAGAGGTGGCTTGAACCTATTTTCGCTTTGCATCTTCGTCTATTCTTAACGCGCCACCCCGGTCGGCTTAGTGACACACATACATCCATACCGAATATTCCTATTTCAGGGTCGTATTTGACTCCGGGGATTTCTATATGCTCCTTTATCCCAAAAGCGAAGTTTCCATATTTATCAAAACAGCTTTTTGGAATTTTATAATCAACCACGTGTAATACCTTTTTTAAGAATTCTATGGCTTTCTGCTTTCTTAGCGTGACGATACAAGCCATCGGTTCACCCCTCCTTATTCCAAAATCCCTAATGGTTTTCTTTGCCTTCCTTTTGCAGGGCGTCTGCCCAGTTAAATCTTTAAGCACTTTTGAGGCTTTTTCAAGAGGCTCTCCGGATTTTCCAACACTTATATTGACGACAACTTTGTCTATCCTTGGTTTAAGCATCGGATTTTCCTCCCATCTTTTCCTAATTTCATCTTCAGACATTCTATGAAGCCTCCGGTAAGGATATCAGCGGTTTCGTTTCGCCTATTGCAAAAACAAACTCCATCACCGTCTGGTAGCGGTTGCCCTTCTCATCCTCCACCGTTACTATGGCGTCTTTACGTTTCTTACCCTTAACCTTCTCAATTTCGATAATTCTACCATATTTCCCAACGTTTTTACCGCCGGTTATTATCACATAGTCGTTCTCCTTCATCTTAATGTGCTCAAGAATTTGTCTATCTGGGAGGCTAATCTTAACAGTGTCAAATGTGCTGTAAACGTCCTCTTGCGGGTTCTTTGGGTCGGCAACCTTAACCAGCACGTTTGAGCCGTCATGGAGATTCAACTGGATATGCCCATTCTTCACCACGGTCTTGTTCTCTATTCTGCAGAGTTTGAAGCTGGCTTCATCCTTGCTTATTGGATGAAGAATTAAACCCTTATGGGAGGGCAAAATGCGGAAGTGCTTATCCATATCGGGAAGCGAGACTACATCCATAAGCCCTGTTGGAAACTTGTCGTCCCGTCTAACTTTCCCATCAACGTAAACCTTCCCCTGCGCCGTTATTATTTTGGCTTCCTTCCTTGTTTTTGCAACCCCCAAGATATCACGCAAAAGCAAAGTTATGGGTAGACAGCTCTCTAAAGAATGGGGACCAGGGGTTGGCTTTACAACCCAGACAAACTCTTTCCTATGTATTGGCCAGATTCTCGGCGCTGGTTTACGTTTAAGGGCTGTTGAGCCTCCTTTCCTACCCAAGTTCAGATTCCTCCGCTTTCTTGCGCCTTTTTGTGGTTTTTCTCTTTTTCTCGGGCGCTTCCTCCCTTTTTTCTTCTCCTTCTTCTTTAGGCTTCTTTGCGGCCCTCTTTCTCCGCGCCGGTTTCTTCTCCTTTGACGGTAGCTCTTCTACAGCTGGAGGCTTTTCCTCAACAACTTTCACTTCTGGAGGTTTCTCTACGATTTCTTCAGCAACTTTTTTGGCTTTCTTCCGCCTTTCAAGAATCTTCTTTCGCCACTTATCATCGAGGTTAAGCTTTGTTATCATAACCTTTGATGGGTGGATGGGGACAAAGACCGTTGAGCCATCAACCTTTTCTCTGGTTAAGCCTTCAACATAGATTCTGAACTTTTTCCTATCCACGCGCGCTACTTTTCCCTCAAACCCTTTATGGTCTCCCCTCAAAACGCGAACCGTATCGCCGCTTCTCACTGGAAGGCTTCTAGTTCCATAAGACTTTCTTAGCTCCGGCGCCAAGGGGGCAGCGAAATGCTTATAGCGTATGTGATCCGGGGCTTGGAAAAGCATTTTCCTTTGTTTTGAAGGTTTTGATGTTTGGGTTATTGTCTGCATGCAATTTTCACCACACTATATTATAATGCTGGCGGCACTTGCTATTCTTGGCCACCTTTCAGCTGCCTCCTTTGCCACTGGTCCACGGATTTCTGAGCCTTTCATTTCGCCTTCAGGCGTTATTATAACCGCCGCATTGTCTTCAAACTGAACCCAGACGCCGTCAGCCCTTCGGAATGGCATTCTTTGCCTAACAACAACTGCTTGGAAGATTTTCTTCCGCATGTCCGGCGTGCCATGCTTAACAGAAACTGTTATGCGGTCGCCAACAGCAGCAGAGGGGACACGCCTAAGCCTACCCTTATAACCCATAACCTGTATTAGGCGCAGCTCTCGAGCCCCAGTGTTGTCCGCACATTTCAAGATAGAGCCAGCTGGCAGCCCCCTAGAGATTTTTGGTCTTTGACCAACTACTCCCTTTGCAACCAAGCCTCTTGTTTTTGCCTTTGCAGCCATTTTATTCTGTCTCCTCCTTCTTTTCCACAACTACAAAGGAAACTGTTTTGCTTATTGGTCGACATTCAGCTATTACAACACGGTCGCCTTCCTTTGCGTCTATGCATGGCGGGTTGTGAGACGGAATGCGGCTGCGTCGCCTTTCATATCGCATAAACTTTGGAACATATTTCAGATAATCGTGCCGCACTATGACAGTTTTATCCATTTTCGCGCTTACAACCACACCCTCTAATATGCGGCCTCTTATTGGAAGACTTCCGTGGAATGGGCAGTTTCTGTCATTGCAGGTTTTCTTGGGCTTTTTAAAAGTTATTGCCATCACCAGAGCCTCCTAACACGTTTTTTAAGACGGTCTTCAGGTCTTCCAACAAGAAGCTTGCCATCAATCTCAACGACGGTTCCATCGGAAAACTTGAAATGAAAAACGGAGGTTTCCTTCACAACAACTTTTCTTTCACTATTATGGAGCAAGGTGAACGTGTTCCGTGTCTCGTCAATTATTTTGCCGCGTAACCCAACATAACCACGATGGGTGCTTCGAGCAACCTTCGCCTCAGTTCCAATAAACTCGTAACGTATAATATCAGAAGTCACCCTCATTTGCCCATCCTCTCCTTGCCTTCTGTTGCTTTAGCCTCCAATTTTTGCTCGTTCTCTATTGTCAGTATTCTGGCAATAGCCCTTCGCAACTCCCTTATCCTTGCAGGGTTTTCCACGGTGCCGCCAGCCTTAACCATAATTTTAAGTCTAAGAAGTTCTGTTCTGAACTCGTTAAGCTTTTTACGCCGCTCTTCGGGGGACATTTCCCTTATCTCCTTAACTCTAATTATTGGCATTATTCGGCTGCCTCCCCTTCCTCCTCTTCTTCGCTTGTCTCTTTGGTCCCTTCTACTGGAGCCTCTTCAACAACTTCTTCCAGTTTTCCCTCCGCCGGTGGAGTCTCAACTATTTGGATTTTGTCTGGAAACTTGGCATCTGGGGGCATTATTCTTACCTTTACACCGTAAATGCCGGGTTTAAGCTGGACGTGCACCTCTGCCTTACGCATATATTTTAAGGCTGGGTCTCCACATTTTGGCAGATAGCCGCTCTTAAACTTCTCATATCTAGCCCTTTCGGTTCGCAGCTTTCCACTAATTATTATCTCCACCCCTAAGGCTCCGGCCTCCATAACTTGATTTAAAGCCCAAAAACCCGCGCGTCTAAAGTGCACACCTCTCTGCAAAGCTGAAGCTATACGCGTGGCAACAATGTATGGGTTTAGTTCCGGAACCTCTATTTCCGAAACTGAGATTTGCGGGTTTGAAACTTTGAATTTCTCTTCCAATATTTTCGCGAGTTCCCTTATGGTTTCGCCACTTCTTCCTATAACGAGTCCTGGGCGCATGGCGTAAATGACCACGTGGGTTCCAAGCGGGGTTTCTGAAATGTTTACCCCGCCATAACCAGCCTTTTCAAGTTTTTTCTGGAGAAACTCGTCGATTTCCGCTCTCTTCCTAGATTTTGAAATAAAATGTTTTACAACAGCCATTAGGCTTCCTCCGCAGCTGCTTCTGGTTGTTCTTCTAATGCTAGTTCGATATGGGTTAGAGTTTCAAATTTCGGCGTAGCCCTTCCAAAGGCTCTGGGCATGTAACGCTTAATTTTCATCCCTGGATAAGCCGAAGCATGAATTATTTTAAGTCTTTCCGTGTCTAATCCCTTATTTTCAGCGTTGGCTTCCGCACCCTCAAGAATTTTTAGAATTTGCTTTGCTGCCTTTACTGGATATCTACCTGCATAAGCTTTTTCCAATCCGCGGCGGTGAGCCGCTTTCTTCTTAAATCTTGTGAAGGGGACGGCTCTCTTTTTGGCTATAACATCCCTCAAAAACTTTTTGGCTTCTGTGAGCATCATGCCCTTTATTGCATTGCATATCTCGCGGGCTGATTTATGGGATACTCTAACCTCTCGCCCGCTTGCCTTAACCGTTTTCTCAGGGTCTAATGCTTCTTCCGGTATGGAGTATCCCCATTTTGGCACTCGATAGACTCTCCAACTGTGCAATTGAACAGCTACATGGCGGTTTATATGGTTTTCCATAAACCATTACATTTTAAAGTTTGCAAAAAGCAACAAAACATGCGCATCTTTTACAACAATTTCGCGGATCTTCGATGCGTTTATGTTTAACCTAAGACTTTATTGAAACCAGCTGGTGAACCTCAATGAAGAAGAACGAGCATATCACAATGCTGCACGGTGCCGGCGGAACGGTCATGCATGACCTCATCAAAAACTACATTCTAAAATATTTTGGCTCCTCAGAAGACATGCGCTTTGAGGTGTCCCTTGAAGCTTTAGACGACGCCGCGGTTGTCGGCGACATAGTTTTGAAAAGCGACTCCCACGCCGTAAAGCCCATATTCTTCCCAGGCGGGGACATCGGACGGCTAGCTGTCTGTGGAACAGTCAACGATATTGCTGTTTTGGGAGCTGAACCATATGCTTTAGCTTGTGGCTTCATTTTGGAGGAGGGTTTATCCATAGCGGATTTTGAAAAGATTCTAGCAAGTATGCAGCATACATGCCGAGAGGCAAATGTAAGCATAGTCACGGGTGACACAAAGGTTGTGGAGAAGGGAGATCTAGGCGGCTGCGTGATAAACATTTCTGGAATTGGCAGAAGAACAGAAGCCTTGGAAAAAAATTTAGCCGTCGTTAAACACTTTAGAGGCGACTTTAAAGAACGTTGGATTCTTGATTCAAACCTTAAACCCGGAGACAAGATAATATTGTCCGGCACGATAGGCGACCATGGCTTAGCGGTTTTATCAGCTCAAGAGGGCTTAAGCTTTGGAAGTGAAATAAAATCAGATGTTAAACCCCTGAACCGCCTCATCCAACGCTTGTTAGGCGATGTTGGAGGCGTAGTCGCCATGAAAGATCCAACCCGTGGAGGCTTAGCAGATGCCCTAAACGAGTTTAGCGAAAAATCAAAAGTAGGCATACTAATCAACGAAGATAAAATACCGATAAAAGAGAACGTGAGGGCAGCATGTGAAATGTTAGGCTTAGACCCGCTTGAAATTGGAAACGAAGGAAAAATAATTTTATGCGTTGTGAAAGAAAAAGCAGAGGAACTTTTAAAATTTCTAAAAGCCACTGAGGAAGGAAGAGACGCTGAAATCATAGGTGAAGCTACAAAAGAATTCAACGTAGTGGCAATGCAAACAGTGGTGGGCGGAAAAAGAATAATTGCTAGACCAATAGGAGACCCTGTCCCAAGAATATGCTAAGCCTATGTTTAATCTGATCTGATTTCTCTAGGGTGGGTTTAAACATTAAGCGTTATTGTTTAAAACTTGCTGAAGAATTCATTTTCAACAACAATGATAATTAATATATAGATGAACAGAAAATACCAAAAAGTTGGTGAAATAAAAATGGTAGAAAGACCTTTCGGAGTTACTGTACTTGCAATCCTAGAAATTATTAGTGCACTCTTTTCGTTAGGTGCTGGTGCTTTTATGCTCATGGCGGCTGGTTTCATTGGAGCTATGATGGGAGAAATGCCGGAAGCTCCATTAGTGCCAGGCCTCGGCGGACTTATCGCTGGAATATTAATCGCAGTGGGTGTTGTAATGGTGATTTTGGGACTGATTTCTTTTTTCATAGCTTATGGTTTATGGACTGGTAAAGGATGGGCTTGGACCTTATGTCTAGTGTTTTCAATTATCGGCATAATCCTTAGTATTCTGTCGCTTCCATCAGGAATAATCAGCTTAATCATTAACATACTAATATTGTATTACTTGACGAGACCGCACGTTAAAGCTTTCTTTGGAAAAGGACCCCCACCAGAGGGTCCCCCACCGCCTCCACCATAACCCCTTTTTATCTTAAAATGTGGGTTTGCTGGCTTGTTTTTGCAAGTAATTATAGAGTTCTCTTGCATAGGTTGAAAGGTTATCAACACGTTTGGCGAGTTCTTCAAATTTTACCTCAAGTTTTACAATTCTTTCTCTAAGTTCCATAACTTCTTTTCTAATATTTTCTTCTGACATAGGCATCACACATTAATTATGCTATTCTACTATTCTCTAGAGTATTTATTGCCTTTGCCCATATTCTACATGTTCCTTCTATGCTTACCATGCATGCACCCACCGGATTTTGAGGATTACATGTCTTCATAAATAGAGGACATTCTGTTGGTTTAACCTTGCCTATGATTACTAGGTGGCATTGGCATCCTGGCGGCAAGTCTATGCCATATCCAACTTTAATGTTGAACCTCTCTCGCGCATCATAATTTATGTATTTATCTCGTGGTTTTAAGGTTGAGTTTGGAAGTCTTCCTAAGCCGCGCCAGTTTCCCCCTACAACCTCAAAGACCTCGTTCATAATTTGCTGTGCCTTCACGTTTCCCTCGTATGTTACTGCGCGGGTGTACTCGTTTTCTAGGCGTGGCTTCCTCTCTTCCAACTGTTTAAGAACCATGTAGATGGCAAGTAGAACATCTAATGGTTCAAATCCGGCCACAACTGTTGGCATTCTGTAGGCTTTAGGAAAAATTTCGTAGGCTTTTAAACCAATAATGGTGCTTACGTGTCCGGGGGCTATGAAGCCGTCTATGTGAAGGTCTCCTATTCCGAGGAGAAGCTCCATGGCGGGCGGAATCAGACGGTGGGAAACTAGAAAGCTTAGGTTTTTGGGTGGTTTTTTTAGGATTTCAATGGCTGTTGATGGAGCTGTTGTTTCAAAGCCTATAGCAAAGAAGGCGAACTCCTTATCTGGCTCCTTTTCAGCCATCTTAACAGTGTCTAGCGCACTATAGACAACCCGAACGTCGGCTCCTTCAGCTTTAGCGTCTAACAGTGATTTTTCAGAACCCGGCACTCGGAGAACGTCTCCAAAGCATGTAACAACAACCCCTTTTAGGGCAAGTTGCACAGCCTCATCTATTTCAGAGGCTGGTGTAACGCATACCGGGCATCCCGGCCCAGCTATAACCTCAACGTTTTTGGGTAGGAGGCTTCTTATTCCATAATGGGTTATTGTCCACTCATGAGTGCCACAAACATGGCATATTTTCACAATGTCGCGTTTAGGGGCAACTTCATGGATTTTTTTTACGACACGTTTGGCTAAATTTGGGTCTCTAAGTTTCTTAAGACGCTCAAACATTTCAGCTCATCGCAAATTATTTTGTTCCAATTTTTCTTCAATTTCTAAAATTTCGCTCCACAAGCGCAGTGTTTCTTGGGCTTCCTCCTCGCTTAACACTTGGATGGCATACCCAGCGTGAACAAGCACATAATCGTTGACTTTAACGTCTACAAGGCTTATGTCAACCTCTCTTATTACGCCTCCTCCAAAATCCACTTTTGCAAAATTGCCTTGAATGCTTACAACCCTTGCGGGAATAGCCAAACACATTGTTATCTGTGAATAGCAAAACAAACATAGATAAATCGTTTATGGCTTAAGAAGGTGAAAAGCCAGCGGCGAAGGCTTGACCGAAAGATAAGCCTCCATCACCCGGTGGAACCGCTTCATGAACAAGGAATTTTAAGCCGGCTGCCTCAACAATTTTCCGCATAATTTTGGTTAATATTTCATTGCAAGCAACTCCGCCAGAAAAGCCGATCGTTTTCACATCATTTTCTAAAGCTTTTTCGATGGCCAATTCTGCTAGGCCTTGAGCTAGGTAAACGTGGGCGGAAAAAGCCAAATCATGTATGGCGCATCTTTTTCTATTTTCATATATTTTCAGCAGCAGTTCCGTAGTGTTTAGGGTGTCGCCTTCAATTCTCGGCTTTAGTTTTAAGGCATCTCTTCCTTTCATGGCTACAGATTCAAGCTTCATGGCTGGCTCGCCCTCGTATGTTCGCTCAAAGCACACACCCAAAACAGCCGCAACAGCGTCTAAAACCCTCCCGCAACTTGTTGTTTTAACCGTGCTTCGTCCCATTTTCAACTGTTGAAGAATCAGTTGGACTTCTCTTTCGCCGCGGGGAAAATAACGCCTATTCTGCATAAGCCAGTCTTCCACGTCTGCTTTTTTATATAATATTCCGGCAGCCATTCTCAGCGGGTAGCGGGTGGCTAAATCCGCGCCAAGCATGGGCTGTTTTTCAAGATGAGCTAGACGCTTGAATTCCATCGAGTCTTTTAAGCCCAGTATTATTTCTCCTCCCCAAGCTTCCCCG
>JAWAZO010000023.1:0-18098 GCA_038817565.1 Bathyarchaeia archaeon | reverse complement strand
CTATAGGTCTTCATTAAACCTCTAAGCAGAGCCCTAATAAAGCAGCTTAAGGCCACGTCGGATTTTATGCATTCCTGCTCGTCCATAACTCGTATTTCTAGGGCTTTCCTTTCAAAGCGGAAGATTACGCCTCTAGAGTTAACCCATTCCTTGTTGAGGATGCAGTTGTGAGCCCCAACCTTGGCCAAATCGGCTGAATAACGTCCAATAATCTCTTGCCTATACTGCTTTAAAGACTGAATATATTCTGGAACAACTTTTCCGGTTACTGAGGGGATTTCCCTCTGGTTTTCCATGTAAAAATAAAGCCTATTATCCGTATAATCGCCAAAATGTCCCTCGTAAATGGGAGAGGAAGCCGAAACAGCTGGAAGATAGGTACAAACGTTTGCAAGCAAATTGTGCATTAAAATGGCTTTGGCTTCATCATTGTATGGTATGTTCAGCTGAAAGCTTTGAATGTTAAGCCAACCATGCTGTTTAAGATTGAATATTCGACTGAAAGCCTCATAGATCTGCTTGTGGCGGTGGGGCCAAACAGCTGTTTCCTCAAGCCTCAACGTTGGGTGCATTCCAGTCCCCAAAAGCCTTACGCCATAACGGCTTTCCAACACTTCACTAAGCCTCAAAACAGCTTTATGCATTGTTTCCTCAAAGGTTTTTGGCGACTTAAAAGGCCTGTTAGGTTTAACCTCCATGACATGAAGTTGAAGCTCCTTCCCAAAGGTGAAGCTGTCAAGCTCCACAAAATTTACAACTCGTCCCCGGACATCCTTTATAACTTTGTCAACTATTGGCGAAACCCTCAAATTCTCGTCAACAAGCGAGAACTCGTGTTCCGGTCCGAGAACCTCTAAGGTTCTATACGTACAGACTGCCTCTTTAAAAGAAATTCTGCAATCCACCAAAATATAAGCTTATACTTTCTCTGCTAGGAATAGCTTAGTTAACATAGTTAATTTTAAATATCTAAAATGGTGTTAGCTGTTTTCTGTTATCTGGTGTCTCTTGCGTGCTGGTCGTCTCAAACATCGACCTAAGAACAGACGTGCCGATAATAAAACCATCAGCCTTCCTCAAGTCTTCTGTTAGAGATTTCATTCTCAATATAAACAACGACTACAGATACATGAAAACAGGCTATTATGTTTCGCTTCACGCTGAAATCCTTGGAAACGATGTTGTCCCAACAACAGAAAACGCCATAGACGCCTATAGACTACCAGTTCTGCTTGTCAGAGCTTCAAAAAATGAGGCACCGGTAATGCCATATCTTGTTACTGATTCTGTTAAGCAGATAATGGCGGAGTTCAGCTTTCCAGTTGTTGTTTTTGCTGTCAACCCCTTCTCTTTTAATGGTTTCAAAACAGCCAAAAATAGAACAGCCCTATACAGGGCTCTCAAAAGCCTAAGTATGAATTACCGTTATGCTGTTTGCGTTCAACCACTATGCGGCGAAATGATTTCTGTTAAAACCTTTTTCGGCGAGTGTGCACATGAAAATGGCAATGTAAAAGAAATCGCCCAAAAAGTTTATGAAACCTTCAAAATCCCAATGTGTAAGCTGCACCTCCAATGTTTCGATGGAAAAGCCTACCTTTGTGGGCTTCAACCCTTAAAGATGGAGGAAATTACGCCTTTAGACGTTGGTATGATTTCTAAAATTGTTTCCCGGGTTTCCGGGAAAGGATGGTTTGATTGACGCGGATAGCATGTTTTGTTGAAAAATACAATTTCACATATTCTGATGAAGCTGAGGCTCTCCAAACCTTTAAGCAAACAGCTGAGCAGATGGGGCACTCGTTCAACTTCTTATTTAGAAGTGGGCTTTCTGAAATCCCAAAGTATGACGCGGTTTTCATTAGGGCGACCACCGACCCGCTTTACACAGCGTATGTAGTTTCAAAAACTGCTTGGGAGCTTGGCTTAAAAGTTGTTGACGACCCAATTTCGATCAGGATTTGCGCCAACAAAATCCACCAGTACCGGCTCTTTGAAAAGTATGATGTGCCGCGCATTCCAACATTGTTTTTGAACAAAGACGAGTTTCATCATAGGCAGATAGAGGAAATCTTCGAGCTTTTTGGAAAACCAGTGGTTATTAAGGCACCCTACACCAGCTTCTCTAAATATGTGGAGAAGGTTTCATGCGAAACTAGCTTCCGAGAAGTTGCAAAACGATTCTTTAGAAGGTCGGACTACATTGTTGTGCAGAAGTTCATGCCTTCCCGCTTTGACTGGCGTGTGGGCGTCCTAAACGGCGAAATCCTCTACGTTTGTAAGTACATGATGCCGAAGGGCAAGTGGAAACACGGCGTAAAGCGCCGTGGAAAACCAAGCTTCATTTGGGGCAGAACAGTTACTCTGAAACGCGACAATGCACCTCAGAAACTTAAGGAAATAGCCCTAAAAGCTTGTAGTGTCATTGGGAAAGGGCTTTACGGCGTTGATATTAAAGAGGTTAACGGCGACTACGTAGTTGTTGAGGTTAACGACAACCCAAGCATATACAGAGGACAAGAGGATTACAGGGACAAGGACATTTACGAGAAAATCATAAAGTTCTTAGTAGAGTGACTTTTCATTGAAAAATGGTGAAGTAAATTAGAAGTAAAGTGAAGCAAACTATTCCTAATATTATCCCCATTCTTTTGGATTCTCTGCCAGCCCTTATATGCTTCATTCCTTCCCGAGCGATAATGGGGTTTAACGCTGCTCCTCTTAGGTATCTGTACTCAGAAAATGGAAGCAAGCTCACAAAGCCTATAACGAATAGAACAAATGCTCCAATTATCAAGGCCCAGTGCAGAGTTTCCAGAAAGGGCTTATTCATATAGGTGGCATAAATCAACGCTCCTGAGGTTAAAATTGCCAAAGTAACAGCTAATGTTAGTAAGTAAAGCTTAGAAAAGCCCTTAAGCTCTTCTTTTACTCCCATCTCTTAACTTCGTTTGATTATACGTTCTCATTTCGTATTTAAGGGTTCTGGGTTAGACATTTCAGCTCTGTAGACATGCATAACCCACACTTTTCAATGTTAAATGTTGGGTCTAAAGCCTTATGCATGTTGCACAACAAGCCTTTTGCACGAGCGGCTTTGCAGATTTCACAAAACTTTAACGTAAAATCTTTGTGGGATAGGCTTTCTTTAGCTAGGAAGTCTGCTAATTCTTCTATCAACTCCTTAATTTCTTTGTCTTTTTCTAGGTCTAGGGCTTTTCCCCTCATTTTCTTGTTGTATAAGCTTATGGCTGGTTGGCTTACCCCTAAGAGTTTGGCGGCCTCCATCTGTTTTAAGCCATGTTTCGCCATTAGTTGTTTGGCTAGTGCTGCTCTTACTGGTGGGAGCAGGCTTTTTACGGCGACTTCGCATGGTAGTAGCAATTCGCTCATTCCTCCTTGATATATTGTGGGGAAAGGCATAAATATACTTTATTACAATTGTAATAAAAGGTGAAGCACGTGAATGAAAGAAACATTATGAAAATAGCCGAAAACGTTTATTGGGTCGGCGTGAGGGACTGGAACCGTAGAATTTTCGACGCATTAATACCGCTTCCAAAGGGTACATCTTATAACGCTTATCTCATTATCGGCAATGATGGAAAAGCCCTAATAGACACTGTGAATCCGGGCTTTGAAAAGGATTTGGAAGATAAAATCAGCAACTTCGCAAGTCCAGAGAAAATTGATTACGTTGTTATGAATCATGCGGAACCGGATCACGCTGGCGCCATACCCCACGTAATGAAGATTTCACCAAAAGCTAAACTAGTAGCCACTGGCAGAGGGGCAAAAATGGCTCAAGTCTATTACCACATCCCACAAGAGCGAATTAAGGTTGTGGCTGACAATGAGGCCTTAAGTTTAGGCGACAAAACTCTGCGCTTTATTGAGGCACCCATGCTTCACTGGCCGGAAACAATGTTCACGTATCTGGAAGAGGATGGAATTCTATTTCCATGTGACTTTTTCGGCGCCCACTTGGCTGGAGGCGTCTACAGCGACGAAGTTGAGGATCTGCTTGTTCACGCCCAGCGTTATTGGGGCGAGATAATGATGCCTTTCAGGGCTATGGCACAGAAAGCCCTAGACAAAATTGCCAACCTAAAAATTAGAATGATAGCGCCTAGCCATGGTCCCATTCATAGAAAGCCAGAGCTTATTTTAAACACGTATAGGCGTTGGGCGGTTGGCGAAACGCGAGCGAAGGCGACAATAGCCTATGTAAGTATGTGGAACAGCACAGATGCCATGGTTAGGCAGATGGCTGAAACACTGGCATCGGAAGGCATCGAATTAGCCTTCCACAACTTAGCAGTGACTGATGTTGGCGATTTAGCCAAAGACTTTGTGGATTCAAGAGCTATAGTACTTGGTGCACCAACAGTTTTGGGCGGGGCCCATCCATTGGCTGTTTACGCCACATATCTTTTCAAGGCGCTGCGTCCGCCAACAAAATTTGCAGTTGTTTTAAGCTCTTATGGTTGGGGTGGAGGAGCAATACGACAAATTCAAGAAATACTTGGCGACTTCAAAATCGAAGTTATCGGCGCGCTAGAAGTTAACGGTCCGCCAACAAACGAGGATATAAAGCGCATAGTGGAGCTTGGGAAAGCATTAGCCAAGAAAATTTTAGAAAGAGGTGCCTAAAATGGGTGGGGTAACAGAAGAAGAGCGGAAGAAGATTTTAAAAGAAATTTTAAGGCGGTTACATGCCGGCATTCCACCTGAACAAGTTAAGGAACGTTTTAAACAGTTTCTTGAGGGCGTCAGCTCTCTTGAGATAGCCAAAATCGAGCAGGAGCTGGTAAGTGAGGGAGTGCCGAGAGAGGAGCTTCGGAGACTTTGCGATGTTCACCTGGCAATTTTCAGCGAACAGTTGGAAAAGCAGAGGGTTGAAGCTGCCCCAACCAGCCCAATCGGCATACTCCTTGAAGAGCATAAGATGATTCAGCAAATAGCCGCGAAGCTTGGCGTTTTGGCTGAAAAAGTGCAGAAGGCGGAAAGCCCAGATACGGCAGCTGAGGAGTTGTCACAGTTAAGGCATGTTGCAGATGAGCTTTTAGATGCTGAAAAGCACTATTTGAGGGAGGAAAACGCCCTATTCCCAGTTTTGGAAAGGCATGGAATAAGCGAGCCGCCGGCAATAATGTGGATGGAGCACAACCAGCTTAGGGAAAAGAAGAAGCAGCTTAAAGCCTTAATCGAGAATGCCACGAAAGTGAGCTTTTCAGATTTTAAGGGGCAGCTTGGCGAACTAGCAAAGGCTGTGGGCGATATGCTTAACAGCCACATTTACAAGGAGAACAACATCTTGTTTCCGACAGCACAGCGTGTGGTCCCAGAGCAAGAATGGTCCATTATTAGGGCGGATTTTGACGATATTGGATATTGCTGCTTCACTCCAGAACATTTAATAACAAAGCCAGCTAAAACTGTTGAAAAACCATTAGCCGAGGAGAAAACCATGCCAGAGGGCGCAATCCAGTTTGAAACGGGCTCTTTGACGAAAGAGGAGATTGAGGCCATTTTGGACACGCTGCCTGTGGACATAACCTTTGTGGATAAGGATGACGCCGTCAAATACTTCAGCAAAGCGGATAAGCGCATATTCGTTAGGACAAAGGCTATTTTGGGCAGAAAAGTTCAGCTCTGCCACCCGCAGAAAAGCGTCCACGTGGTCAACAGAATCCTGGAAGCCTTCAAAAAGGGCGAAAAAGACGTGGCGGAATTTTGGATACAAAAGGAAGGTCGCCTAATCCACATAAGATACTTCGCGGTTAGAGACAAGGATGGCAAATATTTGGGAACAATGGAGGTCTCCCAAGACATAACAGACTTGAAAAAGATTGAAGGTGAGAAGCGACTCTTAGACTGGGAAGGCTAATAATTGAAAAAAGTCCTATTTGTCTGTGTTGAAAACAGTTTTAGAAGTCAGATTGCCGAAGCCTACTTCAACAAGTACGCGCCTAATGGTTGGACAGCTGTAAGCGCCGGCTTAAAACCAGCTGAAAGGGTTCATCCAAACGCTGTTAAACTCATGCTTGAAGAAGGCATAGACATAAGCCACAAAAAGCCCCAAATCATGACGAGAGAACTTCAGGAAAAGGCTGAAGTAGCCATAATCGTTTGCAGCGGCTCGCTCTGCCCAGTAGTTTACTCAAAACATGTTGAAGAGTGGAACATGCCGGACCCAGCCAAAATGCCATTGGATGAAGCGAGAAAAATCCGAGATGCCATAAAAGCCAAAGTCTTAGACCTAATTAAGCGGTTACATGAAGGTTAAGTGGCTGTTTTGGCCTCTTCAAGAGCCTTTTCTACCTCCTCCCTTATTATGTAACCGCCGATGTGGAGAATGGGCTCTTTTGTTTCTGGATCAACGTTCATCGTTGCCGTACATGGATAGCTATGATGCGCCTTTGCAATGGCGTCATATAAAATTTCACGTTTTGTTTCAACACCTATTAATTTTCTTGCCACATACCATGTTGAGCCGCATGGGGCACTCCGTCTAACAATAGCAGCCTCCACGACTTCACGTCCGCCTCGCCTAATAGTAGAAAACTCGAGTTTCGGGCGCCCAACACCCAGCTCATCCACAAAACGAGAAATAAAGGGTTTATCTTCTGACGGTTCCAGCGAGCAGAAGGGCTTTGGAAAGGCGCATTCTAAGCCAAGTTCCCGGCAACGCTCTTCCAGCTGTTTCCTCAAGCCAGACGGGACTTCGTTGAAATCTTCAATGGGAACAATTAAGCCTTTAACACCAGCCCTCCCAATGTGGGTTGGCAATTCTAAAAGCAAGTCTTTATGCAATCCAGAAGCTACACACAAATCCGCCTTCGGAATACTTTTGGGCATGTATTCTTCAGGCTTGTCTATGAAGGCTGGTAGGTCTGAAGGCTTTGGAAGCTCTATAGCAGCTCGAATGTTCCTTACAAAACTATAAACGCCATACTTGCATGAGTCACAGTATAGGCCGCATGACTTGCAAAAGCTCGGATCGTTAATAAGGTTCCTTATTACGCGTTCTGCAAACTCGCCGCTGTAGACAAAAATTAAAGTTAAAAATCCTTTTTTGCTTGACAAATTTTGCACCTCATTGAAGGGTTAGAGAACGTATTCTGGGCGGCGGGCGGCGAGCAGAACGTGTTCTAGGAAAATTTCTTCTGGAACAGCTCCAACAAACTCCACCTTCTCATTAATGACTGTTTTTGGAACACCCATAACAGCGTACTTATGCCCAATGTGTGGAAACTCGCTTACATCAACAACGTCAGCCCTAACAAAGTCGCTTTCAACGGCAAACTTATAAGCTAGGCTTGCAACTGACGGGCAATAAGGACAAGTCAAAGTAACAAAAACTTGAATGTGCACCGGCACATTGATGCCTTTAAGCCGCTCTCTAACACCTTCAGAAACATCGGTCTTTCCACGGGAAACGGCAATTATGCCCTCTAAAAGGGTCTCGAACTCGTAACCATAGGGTAAGCCGTAAAATCGGACACCAAAATCCTTCTCGCCGATAATAGCCACCGCCGGAACCTTGTCAATGCCGTAAGCTTTAGCCTTCTCAGAGTCAGCCACGAAATCATAAACTTCAACCCTTATCTTATCGCTTAAAGAGGCCAGCTCATCAAGAAGACTTCGCGTTTGTCCACAATAGGGACACTCATACTCCTGCGTAAAAACGATAAGCCTAACCGGATTTTGCAGTTTGCCAGTTAACTCTTCCTGCAAGTGTTTTTTATGCTCTTCTGGAATCATACGCTCATCCTCAACAACTACCTTCTTATTTCTATCTTAATCTCTTTCCAATCCTCCTTAACACCTCTCAGAGCGCTAACAGCACCCACAACTGTGCCGCCCAAAATCTTAACGACGAACTTGTTGAGACTTATCTCCTCACCGTCAACAAAAAGCCTAACATCCAATACGATCACCACAAAATTAGAAGCTCAGCTGAAGCTAAAAGCCTTTTTATAAATTCATGCCGCCGAAATGGTGGATTATGCCCGCTAAATTTTCAGAAAGCAATAAATTCTATAAACGCTCATTCTTTGGAAAGAGGTGCTATTTTGGGCGAAACTAACGTGTATGAAAGACTTAGAGAAAAAATCAACTTATGGCCTATAAGAACCCCGCGAACAAGAGAGGTCATGGAGATTCTAAAAATCCTCTTCAATGAAGAAGAGGCTGAATTTTTAACCCACTTCACAGCCCCTTACCAAGATCCTAAAACAATTGAGCAGATTGTTGAAAAAACCAGTAAAACCTTTGAAGAAGCCCAAGCCATTGTCAACCGCTTGGTTTCAAGGGGCCTTCTCTTTAAATTTACAAGCAAAAGCGATGGAAAAGTCTACTACTCTCTAATGCCCATGGTTCCTGGAATTTTCGAGTTTTACTTCTCATCTGGAGGAGACCCACAAGAAAAGAAAAAAGTCGGAGAACTCTTCGAGAGGCATTACATGAATGGAGGAGGCTTAGAGGGAGGAGCCTCCAACTATCCTTGGGCAAGAGTCATGCCAATTGAAAAGACAATAACAGTCAACCAGGAGATAAGCGCGGGGCACATGATTCTACCCTTCGAGAAAATGTCTGAATATATTAAAACTTCAAGGAAGATAGCTGTCATAAAATGTGCTTGCAGAACAAAGAAGAGATGCGAACACCCCATTGAAACATGCATGGTTTTTGATTATTACGCCGATTATATGGTGGAAAGAGGGTTCGGAAGATACCTAACAGTTGAGGAAGCACTACAATTGTTGGAGGAAATGGAAAAAGTAGGATTAGTCCACTCAACAGTTAACACTCAAACACGTCCACAGTTCATCTGCAACTGCTGTACATGTGCATGCATGATACTGAGAGGCCTCACAGAACTACATAACCCAAGAGCCATCGCAAAATCCAATTTCATACCAATAAGAGACGAGAAATCGTGCAATTTCTGCAGAAAATGCGTCAATATTTGCCCAATGAAAGCAAACCTGTACCACGCATCCCACGACAAAGAACCAGAAAGGATAATCTTTCTAGAAGAAAGATGCATAGGATGCGGGCTATGCGCCTATCACTGCCCAAATAAAGCCATTAAAATGGTAAAAGTAAGAGACTTTGTCCCAGAAATGACCCCAAGAGAAGCCTTTGAAAGAGTTGAAAGAGAAAGAATACACTAGCATTAGGTTGCATATAAACCCTCAAAAGAGTTTACCCCTAACATACGCCCGGCGCCACAAGCGAGCATATATAAATCTGCGAAAAAGAAAATAGCGAGACTATAGATAAAAACTACAGAATAACAGCGGGGTTGCCCTAGCCTGGTAGGGGGCAGGCCTGCTAAGCCTGTGGTCCTTTTGGGCCGCGCGGGTTCAAATCCCGCACCCCGCGCCTCTTAAACTTTGTAAAAACCGAAATTGTTAATTTTGCCTTTTCATTCTTTAAGGCCATGCATAAGGTGATGCCTTGTGAAAACATATTTAACGATATGGTTTTACAGTGAAGGCTCAAGCCCATTAGAAGTTGTTGAAAAACTTCGCTCCATGGGCTTTGAACCTTTAAGGGGTTATCATGACCACGTTTACGACTGGGGCAGAAGGGTTGAGCTTACAGAGGTTCTCCAACTCGCAAACAAAGTTCACGAAACCTTGAGGGGTATGAAAGTCTTCTACAAACTGGAAACGGAGTAAAAAAGTCGGTTCAAGCGAAACATTAAAAAGAATTTTAACATAATTTCCAAAGCTGAGAAAACGCCGAGGTAGCTCAGCCTGGGAGAGCGCCCGGCTGAAGACCGGGTTGTCGCCGGTTCAAATCCGGCCCTCGGCACTTTTATAGATTTTGTATAAGCAGTCTTATTGGTTTGTTTTGCCCTCCATTTTTTGAAGGAGCTTTTGGGTTCTTGCTTTTACGAAGGCTGCAATTTTTTCGGTTGTTAGGATTTCTTCTTCCCTTTGCTTTTTGAGTTTTTCCGCAATTACTTTAAGCAGCTTTTCGTGGTTTATCGGCTTTATCAAGTATGCGTCTGCGTTGTAGTTTAAGGCTTCAACGGCGTTTTCAAGGTTGGGAAAGCCTGTCACCATTATTTTTATCATTTTCGGCGTTGTCTCGTGAAGTTTTTTCAGCAGCTCCGTCCCAGCCATATCTGGAAGAACTATATCTAGGAGGGCGACGTTGTAGGCTTTTTCTTTCGACTTTTCTATGGCTTCTGTTCCAGAGTTAGCGATGTCCACGTTGTAGCCTTCGCCTTCAAGGATTAGGCTTAATGTTTTGCATATGTCAATGTCGTCGTCCACTATTAAGATGCTGGCCTTTTCCCTCAACATTTTCACCTCCGCCTCTCCAAAACCTTTAATTTTGAAGGTTTAAGTAGATATGCTTCCCTTAGCTTATCCACCCATTCGGAAAAGAGGATGGGACCTTTCTCTCCAAATTTAACGCCGAACTTTCTACAAAGAATCTCTATTATTGTCCTTTCCAAAAGTGAAACAATCCCGAGTGGTGAAACCGTGTGGAAGCGTTGTCCTTCAAATTCTAGTACACTTCTTAATTCGTTAAAGAAGAATTCCGGGTTCTGCGGTATACTCGTCAATAGAAAACCTTTCCTCCTTAGATAATCGTAAAAGACTTCAACAGTTTTTTCGCCAAGTGAGTATCGGAGCGTTTCATCAATCACCTCTAACAGTATTTTATCAAATTCGTCCAAGCTCCCACCAAGCTAGACTTCATCGGCACTCGTTTATTCCACCAAATGACGGTCGCGAGTTTTAACACATGCTTACAGTCAATTCTCTTCAAGGCATAATCAAAAACTTTGTCAAGCAGCAATCTGAACCAGAAATCATAATTTTCAATTGAGAGAGATTCTGTTTGACATTTGTCCATTGTTGCCCAGTTAAACTTAGGACCTGCTAAGACGTGAAATTGATACCCCCTCTAGATTTTGAAGTATTTTGCATAAAGAATTACGCCTATGGCTAGAATGGCAATACATGACAGGGTTACCGTTAACAAGTCTAAGATTATGGTTGGGCTTGTGGTGGAGGCACCTCTTAAGAGAAGGGATGTTAGTGCGTCTGTGACATAGTAGCTTGGCACGAACCGGCTTACCGTTTGCATGGTGGATGAGAGGGAGGCGCCTACGAAGGTTCCGAGGAAAAGTTGCGGCAGTACAAAGAGGAAGGATATTCCGGTGGCTGCCCCAGACGTTTTTGAAATTGTCGCCGTTACTAAGCCGAAGCCTATGTTAGATAGTGAGAAAATTAAAAGGAAGATGAAAGCGAGGAGGTAGGCGGAAAGGCTAACCGCTGGTCTGAAGCCCATCAAATAAGTTGCAGTGAAAACAAGTGCTGCTTGAATTAGAGCTATAAGCATGTATGAAAGTACTTGGCTTGTCATAAACTCTGCGGGTGTTATGGGCGTTGTTCTAATCCGTTTTAACATGCCGTTTTCGCGGTCCTGCGTGAAGGACTGGGCAACCATCATTATTAGGAATATGGAAGCGAAGGTAAACATGTCCGGAGCCATAAACTCGAAGGTTGGAGTCTGCCTTACATCTATTAAAGAGGCTATTTGCACGTTGATGGGACTTGGGCCGCCTGCTGATTTAAAAATGTGGCTAAAACGCTTTGGATTATGGGCGGTATAGCCTGCGTGGCAACGACTGAACCCTTATCTAAATAGAGCAAGATGGTGGCATTTACCCAGCTGCTGGGATTGTTTGATGCTGCATAGTAGGAGGTGAGGCTTTGGCTGAAGACTGTTGGAATAATTATGACCGCTTGAATTTTTCCTTGAGACAGGTCATTTTGGGCTGTCTGGTTGTCGGCGTAAACTTGCACATGTAAAAGCGTGGTGTTTGACAATGCCTCAATGAATTTTTGCGATGCACTTTCAGAACTAGCTGAATCCAAGTTAACTACACATATGTTGTAAACTGGTTGGGAGTTGCCTAAACCGCCGAAGGAAACCCCAAAGGTTAAGATAAAGACTAATGGGAATAGGAAAATCATGAAGAGGACGGCTGGTTCCCGAAAAGTCTTCTTTAATTCCTTCTTTGATAGAGCATTTATTCTTTGAAAATTCATAAGATTTCCTCCCTTATCCTTCGCCCGGTTAGTTTTATGAAAACTTCTTCGAGGTTGTAAACGTTGTTTTTGGAGATTAGGTTTTTAGGAGTGCCAAAGGCGATAAGTCGTCCATAGTCGATTATGCCTACCCGGTCGCAGAGGTATTCTGCCTCCTCCATGTAGTGGGTTGTTAAGAAGATTGTTTTGCTCTCCTTTTTCAGTTCTTGCAGAAATTCCCAGACAGCACGACGAGATTGGGGATCCATGCCTATGGTGGGCTCGTCTAAGAATATGATTTGAGGGTTGTGGATTAACGCTAGGACAATACTTAGTCGCCTTTTCATGCCACCGCTATACTTTTCAACTTTCCTGCGGGCGTCTTGAGTTAAACCCAACTTTTTAAGAAGCATTTCTTGTCTACTTCTAAGCGTTTCCTTGTCTAAGGCGTATAAGTTTCCGAAAAGTTCCACGTTTTCCAAACCCGTTAAATATGGGTAAACGGCAGTCTCTTGGGGGCAAACACCTATAAGCTCTTTAATTTTTGCGCTTTCCCTCTGCACATCATAGCCGCCCACCGAAATAAAGCCGCTTGTAGGCTTTAAAAGGCCGCAAAGCATGTTCACAGTCGTAGTTTTGCCAGCACCATTTGGCCCAAGTAAACCAAAAAGTTCACCCCGAACCACTTTAAAGCTTACACCATTAACGGCAACACCGTCTTCAAAACGCTTAACAACATCCTCCATTATTACGGCAAATTCAACCATAACTGAGCATCCATATCTAGCTATTATGAAACAAAACCTCCAATTATTAAGATTTTGCCAAACCCACGGGGTTCACGATGAAATACTGGCGGGCCCGCCGGGAATTGAACCCGGGACCCCCGGGTTTCTTCAACCAAGCGTTTTGTTGTTTTAAAAGCCCGGTGCTCTATCCTTACTGAGCTACGGGCCCTGTTTTGTTTCGTTTTAGAGAATTTGGGAGGATGCTATTTAGCATTTCGTTCAGTCTTGCTTTTTAAAAAGTTAGGATTGGGGCGGTTGGACTTTTAAAAGGCTTGTTATGAAGTTTTTTATTTTGTCATTGGCGCTAAGTATAGTTTCTATTGTTTTTGCACCTTTCTCCGTCAGTCTATAAACTCTTTTTCTTTCGTTCCATGTGCCCTCTATTAGCCCGTTTCTCTCCAAAGAGTAGAGTAGGGAGTAAACTGTTCCAGAGCTTACTAGCAGGTGAAATTTGTTGTGGATGAAGGATATTACGTCGTAGCCGCTCATTGGTCCGTTTCTTAGTTCTGCCAAAATTATTATGTCCATGAAGTTTTTGATTATGCGTTCATGCATTTTCTTTAATATTTTTCCCTCCAACTTTCCACCGCCAACAATGATTGTCAAGGCCGTCATGTTTATTCACGTTTTAACATTTTAGGTTAGATATAAATATTTAAATTTTATTCTAATTCTGAATTCGAAGTTGAAACTGAATGGTTTAGGTTTAAACATTAGAAAGTTTTTGATGATTTGGTTAAGCTTAAAATTTCAAAGTTGCAGTAACTTTGAAGAATTTCGAGCTGAGATTTTAACGTTTAATTTTTCATCAATTTTGGCTAGAAACGAGTCGTTTAACAGTTAGCGATATTTCCACATATTAGCAAACGTTATTTTCTTTAGCTCGTCTTTTTGAGGCTGGTGTTTGGGAAGTGTTTTCGTGGAAGCGTTCCTTTGAAAGATTAAACAGCGAATACGAAATTGTTTTGAAAAAGAGGCAAGCCTTAAACAGCTTACTTGAAAGTGGCAAAATATCGCGGCCTACATATGAACTTTTTGATAACGAGATAAATGAGGCCATAGATGAAATTGAGAGGCAGAGAAAGGCCCTGTTAGATAAGATGGCTGTTAAGGCAAGGGAGCTTGAGGAGCAAATTAAAACTTTGGAGAAGTTGCTGGCAAACTTTGAGATTCAGCATGTTGGCGGCGAAATAGAGGAGGAAGTTTACCAAAGGGAAATAGCTCTCCTATCCATGGGAATTGAAAGCACAAGACAGGAGTTGAACGCTATCAAAGAAACCATTGAAAAGCTTACAAACCCGCAAGTGGCGGAAAGCACCCCACTGCAGCAGCAAGAATTGGAACAAAAACTTGCTGAAAGCGGGACCGGTGGTCCTGAAGTAACTGTCGAGGAATTCGCTCCAAAAGTTGAAGGTGTAAGCGGAAACCTTCAAGAAACCCCACAGCAAGTAGAACAGATAGAACAAAAAAGCGAGGGATAGCTGAAACCCTTTTCTCCTTTTTTATTTCAGCTTTGCCAATTTAAGGGCAAGAGAATTTTATATTCCGAGTCCATCCACCATATTTTTGAGGATTTGTGTTGCAGATCGAGAATGTTTTAATGACTTTCCATGAAAAGTTTAAGCAGTACGACCTTGGCGAGGGACACCCCTTTAGAGGAGACAGGTTCATAAACGCCATGAACTTCTTCAAAGAGCAAGGCCTACTCGGTCTTCCACAGCTCAAAATTGTGGAGCCAAAACCAGCCTCCAAAGAGGAGCTTTTGAGAGTGCACAGCGAAGACTACGTAAACCTAATTTTCAGACTGGCAGAGGAAAATAAACCCTACGATGTTGAAACCCCAGTTTCGCTTTCAATCCTTGAAGCTGCCTTGCTTATTATTGGCGGTGCAATCGAGTGTGGAAAAGCCGTCTTTAATGGAACCGTCAAACGGGCAATATCGCTTGGCGGCGGTTACCACCATGCTGGAAGAGATTATGGAGGCGGATTCTGCCTCTTCAATGATATAGCTGTTTTAGTTGAATTTCTAAGGGCTGAAAAGGGCGTGAAACGCTTTCTCATATTGGATTATGATGTACATTTTGGAAATGGAACCAGCGACATTTATTATGCCGACCCAAGCGTGCTCTTTATTTCTCTGCACCAAGATCCACGAACAATTTATCCTGGAAAAGGTTTCACATGGGAAATAGGCGAGAGTGAAGGGGAAGGTTACAATATCAATATGCCATTGCCGCCTGGCACCGGCGACGAAACATATTTGCATGCCGTTAGAGAGATTTTTGTTCCTTTAGCTGAGGAATTTAAACCTGAAATAATAGTTGCGAATGGTGGAAGCGACTCCCATTTTGCAGACATGCTGGGCGACTTAAGCCTAACAGTCAACGGCTTTTTTAGGCTCTCATGCTTGATTAGGGAAACAGCGCAGAAAGTGTGCGATGGAAGGCTTGTTTTGCTTCTCGGAAGCGGATATAACCCAAAAGTTCTGCCAGCATGCTGGTATGCCCTCGTCGCAGGAGTATTAGGTCTAGAAAAAATAAATGTTAAGGAGCCCTATACACCGCCCGTTGAGCCATCATTTGTCAGAAGAAGAGTTGAGGATGTAATTGATGAGCTTAAGAGTTTGTTGAGGAAAAAGTGGAGATGTTTTAGGTAATTGTTCACTCTTTCTTTTCTGCGGGTTTTACTATTGCAGCTGTCCCGTAAACAGCGAAGACTGTGGCTGTTCCTTGGAGAATATCGCTTGTCTCAAAATTCGTGCCTATAACGGCGTTTGCGCCTATTTTTCTGGCATTTTCGATAAGCCTTTGTAAGGATTCCTGTCTAGCCTTCTCGCATTCTGATGTGTAGGCTGTCACTTCGCCTCCAAAAAGTCCTTCGATACTTGCAACAATTTTTCCACCCATACCTCTTGTTCTAACGGTTATGCCGTGGACAGGGCCTAAAATCTTGACTATTTCATATCCGGGTAAATTTGGTGTTGTAACCACTATTACTTCGCTCATTGGCGACACCACGAGAGTTTATAGGCTAGTGGCTAATTAAATTACCGAAAAGCGTTTCAGGTGCTGGAATTTGGAAAATGTTAACGCAATTCGCGAGCTTTTCCCCATAGTCAAGAACAAGGTTTTCTTGAACCATGCTGCTCAGTCTCCGCTTCCAAAGCCTGTTGCTGACGCCGTTAAAAAATGTGTGGAAGATTTTTCCGAATTTGGTGGTGTTTCTACTGCAGAGTGGGATGACTGTGGAAAGGCTTTGTTTGCAATGCTTATAGGCGCAAAGCCGGAGGAGATAGCCCTTGTCGAGAATACTTCCGTTGGCTTGAATATAGCTGCAAACGTGCTGGAATACCCGCCGGGCTCGAAGGTTGTCACAACGGATTTGGAGTACCCTTCAGTAGTTTATCCATGGCTTAAACAGAGCCTAAAAGTTAAAGTTCACTATGTTAAAAATGTTGATGGGAAGGTTAGAATTGAAGACTTTGAGAAAGTTGTGGATGATAGAACCGTTGCTGTTGTGGTCAGCCATGTTGAATATGTTAATGGCTTCAGAAATGATTTAAAGGCTTTAAGCCAAATAGCCCACGAACACGGCGCATACCTAATTGTTGACGCCATACAGTCGGCTGGTGTAATACCAATAGATGTTAAACGCGACGGCGTAGACTTCTTGACAACGGCATGCTACAAGTGGCTTCTAAGCCCGCCGGGAGCAGCATACCTCTATGTTCGGGAAGACCTTATAGAAAAATTTGAGCCGCCCTATGTTGGATGGGCAAGCGTGAAGCAGGAAGTTTTCGAAACTGTGGATTTTTGGGACATTTGGAGTTTGAGGCTTTCAGAAACTGCAAGCCGTTTCGAAGTTGGCACACCGAGTTTTTTGAGCTTTGTGGGTGCAGCTGAAGCCATAAAAATGCTCCTAGACTTTGGGATTGAAAACATTAAAAATCGTGTTTTAAAACTTACGGACCATTTGATAGAAGCTGTTAAAGCTTTGGAATTAACGCTTCAAACGCCAGAAGAACCCCGATACCGTTCTGGAATAGTCAATTTTAAAATTGAAAGGCCCAAAGAAGTTGTGGAGCATTTAAAACAATCTAATATAGTTGTTTCTGCGAGAGCCAATGGTATAAGGGTTTCACCCCACTTCTACAATACGGAAGAAGAAATAGACAAGCTTGTAGAGGATATTAGAAGGATGAAATTTTAAAGCATCTAATCGTAGTCAACTTTGAAGTTCACTTCGGGATATTGGGGAACTGGCCTACCATCACCCTTTTCTGGAAGAATTTCTAACCTCTGGATTTTACATGTTCCAATGATGTCTTCTCTGTTTTCAGCTAAGATTTCTGCGAACGCCTCGTTTCCAGCATAAACCTTCACAAGTTTTATCGGCGTATTTAGGGGCTTCCGTTTCTCAGCTTTGTCTCTTCTAATTTCGGTTATTACGGCAATGAGTAAGTCGCCATTCTTCTCAGCTTTTTCGTCAATTCTGCTTGTGTCTACCTGCGGCCATTGGGTTTTGTGTATGCTTTTCTCGCCTACATGTTCGGCGTAGATGTGCTGGTAGATTTCCTCTGTTATGTGGGGCGTTATTGGCGCTAGCAACTGTAATATGCGGTACAAAACCGTGTATAGCGTATATTGAGCAGCCTTTCTTTTAGCTTCGCCATATAGTTCTGGCTTGTATAGGCGGTCTTTAACGGCCTCAATATATTGGTCGCAGAAAACGTGCCAAGTAAAATTACGAGTCTCTTCGAGGGCTATGTTGAACTGGCATTTTTCAAGAGCTTCTGTAACCCGTTGTGTAAGCCTTTCAGCCTTGCTTAGAATCCACCTGTCCAAAAGTTGAAGCTCGTAATTGCCGCTGCCAGGTTTGTAGTCGGCAAGTTGGCTTCCAACGAAGCGGGCGGCGTTCCATAGCTTTGTTAAGAAACGTCTACCATACTCAACGTCTGGCCATCGGAATGGTATGTCTGAGCCTGTGGCTCCTCCTCCTGCAGCCCATTGTCTTGCGGCATCAGCTCCATACTTGTCTAGAACCTCTGGTGTTGCCACATAGTTTTTTAGGGATTTGCTCATTTTTCTGCCATCAAAGCCTAGCACCATGCCGTTTATGAGGCAGCTTTTGTAGGGTTTCTCGTCGAAAAGCGCTAGGTGCCTAACCATGAGGTAATAGGCCCATGTGCGGATAATGTCCACACCTGATGGATGTAAATCAGCTGGAAAAAGCCTTCTCCAGTCTT
>JAWAZO010000022.1:0-18110 GCA_038817565.1 Bathyarchaeia archaeon | reverse complement strand
CTTCATAGTTATGACCGTGCTTTCAGCACTGCCATTGCTTGCTTATTTAATTGCAAGGGCGACGTGGGAGGCTGGAAGATGGGCTCCAGCTTCAAGGAAGAAGGAAGAGGGAAGCATAAAGGCAGCCTTCTTCGCAGTGGCAATAATTTCCTACATCGTCTACATTGTCACGCTCTTGTGTGTCATGGGCTTAAGCAGACTGCGGGAACACTATGCTGACGCGTATTCAGCCTACCTGACTGGTTCGCCGAGGAGCCTTCAAAGCGCCCTGGCAAAAATAACTTATGGTTTGTCGCTTTCACCGAAACCTCCGTCCGGAGCTAGAACCTTTTACATCGGCGATCCTGCGATGGCTAAAATGGAAATATCCTCAATAATGGAGAAGAAGGCGGAATACGACTTGGATAAAGACGGCGTTTTGGATGAGCGGGAACTTGAGCTGGCTATGGAGAAGGAGGCAAAATCCACATGGGCGAAAATTAACACGTGGTTCTCGACTCATCCGCCCACATTCAAGCGAATATTGCTTTTACGTGAAATTGAAATGGAGATGGAAAGCGGAAGATTCACCAGCGACCGCATATACGCAAAAATTTAGCCCTTTTTAGCCTAGGCATTTGCTAACGTAATTGAGGAAAACATCGGTTTCATCATTTTCCCAGCTGAACTGGAAGACTCCATCAATCCAGTTTTTAGCCAGTTCAAAAAGATGACTATTTAACTCCTTTGTTATGTAGACTAACACGCACTGGACCGCCGGTTTCCAACGTTTTAAGACAACGAAAGAGGCAAGGGCGGTTTTGAGTCTCGCTGAGTCAAGCTCAACCTTTGCGTCAAAAACAACCAGCGGGTCAATAAACTCACATATTTTCCGCCCTATGGAGACATCGAATTCCATGGCATAACCTTTCTCGTCTTCTTGCCAAACAAGGCATTTTTCGCCCCAAAAAACATCAAAGGGTTTGTTAATGGCGATTTTTTCCTTTATGAGGCGGTAAATGTACTCTTCGAAGGCGTAGGCGCGAAACTTCCCGAAAAACTGTGCAGCGCCGATTTTAGATTTATTTATTCTTATGATTTCATTAAATTTTAGGAAGTCTTTTAGGGCTAAGGTTTTCGTCCATCTTTCATATTGGACGTTTAAAGTTTCTCCAATAATCCGCTGCTCCTCGTTTCCGCTGGAGCACAGCTCGTTGATGTAGTCTATTGGCTTCTTAGCCCTAGCCAATAAAGGTCTCCAAAAGCGTTTTATCACAAACCCGGATTTATTACCTTCGTGGTTTAAGTTGAAAAAGGTGCACTAAATGAGGGTTAAGCTTCTCCGTTATACGGCGGACCCTGAACTTCTTTGTGGAGCTGCAGCCCTAACATCATCAAGAAGCGGAAACCCATCTGAAATTTTTGACAGCATAGATTTGGAGAGGGCTAGGCAAACGATTAGGCGTGTAACTGGTTATGGACACATGTCAGTGATTGAGCACGCATCCTTCACCTTCAGCATAGAAGAGGTTTCGAGGGCTCTAACCCACCAGCTTGTTAGACACCGCATTGCATCTTACACACAACAAAGCCAACGTTATGTGACATATGACACATTGAAAAAGTATGTGACGCCGCCCACCATAGCCCAAAATTCAGAGGCAAAGAAAATCTTTGACGAAACATTGGAAAGCATATCCGCTGCCTACAAAAAGCTTTTGGAGATGGGCATTCCAAAGGAGGATGCACGGTACATTCTCCCAAACGCTGCAAAAACAAACATTGTCGTAACAATGAACGCCCGTGAATTACGCCATTTCTTTAATTTGCGATGTTGCACTCGCTCCCAATGGGAACTGCGGGAAGTCGCAACTGAAATGCTTCGACAGGTGAAGAAGGTGGCGCCGTCACTATTTGAGAATGCTGGACCTACATGTGTTGAACTTGGCTTTTGTCCAGAAGGAAAGATGAAACCACCGGAATGCAACATCGAAGAAATCAAGAAACGATTTAGAAATCTCTAGGTTCGCTCTTTGAAAAGGCAAAGCGGTTTAAATGCCAAAGTATAAGGCGTACGCCATAACAACAAAGTATTGGCGACCCGGAGAGGACTACATAAAACAGATAATCAAAAATATTGAGGGGAAAGTTTCAGACGGAGACTTTGTAGTCATATCAGAAAAGGCTATTGCAACAGCCACCGGCAACATAATAGACGAAAGCAAGGTCAAGCCAAGCCTAAACGCAAAAATCATCGCCAAACTCTGGATGCCATTTGTTTGGGGCTATCTTCTCGGTCCAATCTGCCGTCTGCGGAGAAAACTAATAGAAAGGCTTAGAAATTATCCGCGAGATGCTGGAAGCCACCACAAGCAAGTCGCCCTTCAATATGCGGGTTTACTGCAAGCTTTAATGTTTGGCTCTGAAGGAGGCATAGACGGAACAAACCTTCCATACGCTTATGTTTGCCTACCTCTAAAAAACGCCCAAGCCATAGCCGAAAAAATACAAAGAAAAATACTAGAAGCGCTTGGGCGAAAAGTCTGCGTCATAATTGCCGACACGGACAAGACATACTCCTTCAGAAATTTCCACTTCACGCCCAGACCAAAACCAATTAAAGGAATTAAAAGCTTCGGCGGCTTTGTAGCCTACGTTGTGGGGCGCGTACTAAAGCTGAAGAGAAGAGCTACCCCAATAGCGGTGGCTGGAAGCCCCATCTCAATCGAAGAAGCATTAACAATTGCAGAGCTTGCAAACCGTGCTAGGGGTTATGGGGCTGGCAGAACAGTCTGGGACATGGCTGAGAGGTTCAATGTTGACTTAACCGAGGTAAGCTGGGAGATGCTGGAAAAAATAAAACACAAACCAATAGTGATAGTATGCAAAGGTTTCTTTTAACAAAACAAATAAATCATAAAGCATTAAAGATGCGATAAAACTTGCCGCTCCTTTAGTCATCGCTAACAGATGGTTTCCGCTACCTCACGGTAGCATTCTATTAATGTTTGAATTTTCCCACAAATGGCACTCCAAAAACCTTTCCATTGCCATTATGAACCCAGATAAGAAGTCTTAAATAAGATATATCATAAACAAAAGAAGAGCATGGAAATTTATAAAGATGTACGAATAATTGAAGGCCCCGACTCTGGAAAGTATCCATACAGTAACAGCTTAATTGTAGGGAAAAGTTGTCTAATAGATACCGGAGCTGGAAATGTTCTAAAAGGTATGAGAGTTGATTGGATCCTAAATTCGCACTGGCACGAAGATCATATAGCATTGAACAAAGTGGGGAAGAAAGTTGCGGCTCACCATCTTGATGCAGATGCAATTGAAAGTTACGAGGAGTTCAAGAGAAGATATGCGCTTGGAGACATCGTTAAGCTTTTTATAAACTTTGATTTTGGAAAAGTGGATAGAACATTCGAAGATGGTGATGTTTTCGAATTTGAAGGAGTTCAAATTGAAGTTATTCACACCCCCGGCCATTCCGCTGGGCATAGCTGCTTCATCATCAGCGATGTTATTTTTCTCGCAGATATAGATCTAACATCCTTTGGTCCATGGTATGCATGTGTTGACTGCGAGCTTAGAGACTTTGTTCTCTCAATAAAGAGGCTTAAAAAAGAGGTTAGTAAAAGAGAAATAAGCATGGCAATCCCTTCCCATGGAAAAGTAGTTAGTGGCACAAAAAACATTCTGAACAAGCTCGATGACTACCTTGCACAAATCTTTGAAAGAGACAGAAAAATAAAGGAATTGATAAAATCGGGAGAAGATCCTGTTGGAAAGGGTGTTATCTACAGAAAAATACCCGAACCAAAGGAAATTTATCTACATTTTGAAAAAATCATGGTTGAGAAACACCTCACCACCTCTCTTGATGAATTCTATCCCTCCCAAGCGAACACCGCTATTTCAAGAAGGCAAACTTTTAGTTAAACTTCTTTTATTGGCTATATTAGTCTACGCCGTCCCAAAATTCAAGCGACGACTTCTTGCACTTATTATATGAAAACCCGTGCACACGCGATTTCCTTTTTGATCTCCCTCAAATCATGCGTTGGGCAAAGTCTTTATCCTATCAAGAAATGATAAAACATACTCTCTCATGAAAACCAACAGAATTCTATGGGGGATGGAGTTATTGGCTGTTTTTCGAGTCAAAAGCTGTAGAGGGTTGCATTTGTGCCTGGCATACAACCCAAATGTGTAGAGAGAAAAAGCCTTTTATGCTCAGTTTTGGCGCGGGGAAAAGGAAATAAAGAGCGAAGGATAAAACCAGCAAAACAATGGTTGGCTAATCACTGCCAAAGGGTGAATGATGTTGGAGGCTTTTATTAAACAGCTTGACGCCTTCTTCAATCCGAAGTCTGTGGCTATTGTAGGTGCCACTAAAAAGATAAACAAGGCTGGACACGTCATATTCAAAAATTTTGTTGAAAATAAGAGAAGAGGAGTTTTTAAGGGGGAACTATACCCCGTAAACCCCCACGAAGACTACATTTTGGGCTTTCAATGCTACCCAAAACTGACAAAAATCCCCGGAAAGCTCGAACTCATCGTCATCGTTGTCCCAGCCGAGATTGTCCCAGAAATAATGGAGGACGTCGCAGCAAAGAAGGCTGATGCCGTCGTCATAATCAGCTCTGGTTTCGGAGAAATTGGAAACCATGAACTTGAAAGGAAGGTTGTTGAAATTGCGAAAAAGGCTGGAATAAGGGTTCTCGGCCCTAACTGTCTAGGAGTCTACGACTCCACAACAGGCGTGGACATGCTTTTCCTACCAGAAACAAAAATTTTAACCACAGGCGAGGAGGTTGTTGCAACACCCAGACCTATGAAGGGAAACATAGCTGTAGTAACCCAAAGCGGAGCCTTTGGAGCCGCAGCCTTAGACTATTTGGCTGGTAGGCAGATAGGCGTCAGCAAATTTGTAAGCTTCGGGAACAAAAGTGACGTGGACGAAGCCGAAATGCTCCACTATTTATATTATGACAAAGAAACTAAGGTGATACTACTATATGTTGAAGACATTAAGAATGGAAAAGCCTTCATCGAAGCCGCCTCGAAGGTTACAAGAAAAAAGCCTGTAATAGCCCTTAAAGCCGGCAAAACAGAGGCTGGAGCTAGAGCAGCTGCATCGCACACAGGCGCCATGGCCGGTTCAGATCAGATCTACAATGCCGCCTTTACACAAACAGGAGTTATAAGAGTTAGAGATATGGAAGAATTTTTCGACGCAGCAAAAGCCCTTGTTATGCAACCTCCAGCCGCGGGGAAAAACGTAGCGATAATAACTGACGCAGGCGGACCAGGAATACTAGCAGCTGACGAATGTGAAACACAAGGATTGGTCGTTAAACGGTTCTCGGAGAAAACTCTTCAAAAATTTGAGAAGCTTAAAAGGGAGGGAAAGCTCCCAAAATTTGCAACAAACCTAAACCCTGTTGACATAACTGGTTCCGCCACTTCTGAAATGTTCGAATTGGCAGCCGACATAGTCTTCCAAGACCCGGAAATTCATGGAATATTACTTCTCGGACTACATCACACACCAGCACTGCAGGAAGACTACATAGACAGAGTGGCAAAAGTGGCCAGCAAATATGAAAAGCCCATTGTTGCATGCGACATCGGCGAAACCGAAATGGCGCTGCACACCCGCTCCAGATTCGAAAAGCTCGGAATCCCAGCATACTCTTCCCCAGAAGACGCCGCAAGAGCTATGAGCGCCCTTGCAAAGTACGGATTATATTTGAAAAAGAAGGGATACTTAAAAGAGTACCTACACAACTTCTTCAGAGAAAAACGTAGATAAACCTATTCAAGGGTTATCTTAACCTCAACCTCATCGCCGTCCCTAAGCCTCAACTTTTCCCTCAAATTTGAAGAAGCAACGATTTCCAAAACATCCTTGGGATAGTTTTCTACGCAGGGTATTACAACGGCACATGCCATGCCACGCCCAATATATGCCCTAAAGCATTTCCCGCGGCAGTATCCCGGTTCAGGCGAAATCTCTATGGCTTTCGCATTCTCCAGCAGCTTTCTAAAATCTACATATTTGCCGGTCAGTTTCAAGTTTAGTGTTCCAAGATATGGAGTGAAGCCAAGCTTTTCTTTTATCTGACGCCTAACCCATGGGAGAGAAATGAAGTATGCGCCTTCCCCGAAGCCGGAGAAAATTCTTCCCCTCACGTGAACTGTTTTTGTCGCACTATTTTCTTTGGTCATAAGCGCGTTTCCTGGCTTAGCTTATGTCTTATGCTCTTTTAACCAGTTTGCAACCTTCCGGAACATGGGGTTTGAGGACATGTCCATAACTGGAACTATTATTTTTTCCCTGGTCTCGATTAAAGGCTGGTATTTTGGCATAAGTGCATACCCAACAAAAGTCCAGTAAACCCTCTTATTTTCAACAAGAGCCTTGGCAGCGGTTTCCGTTGATGCTGGAAGAGGGAAATAAAGGAATACAACGCCTTCAGCCCAGTACAAGCCCGCCGTCTTTCCGCCAGCTATTATTGAGGCAAATCTTGCAATGTCTTCAGGAGATGCGAAAAAGTTGCGTTCCATAATAACAATTTCCCTGAAAGGTTCAAATCTGACGTCCACTTCGCCTTCAGCCATAATCCTTTTCGCCTTTCTGATAGTCTGTTAAGGTTCCCTTTTAATCTTACCATCAAACCAGAAAGGTTATAGAGCACAAAAGCTAAACCCATCCATCATAAACCATCAAAAGAGGGAGAAGCTTGACTGAAATCCGCGTGGCAATAGTCGGCGTTGGCAATTCGGCATCAGCCCTAATCCAAGGAGTAGAATATTACAAGAACGCAAAAGAGGACGAAGCGGTCCCTGGGCTGATGCACGTTAACTTCGGCGGATACTATGTTAAGGACATAAAGTTTGTTGCAGCCTTCGACGTGGACAAAAACAAAATTGGAAAGGACTTGGCTGAAGCCATATTTACAAAACCAAACTGCTGCGCCAAATTTGCAGACGTGCCGCCATTAGGCGTAAAAGTCATGCCGGGGCCTGTTCTGGATGGAGTGGCAAACCACATGAAAGAGCCTTTCAATGTTTACAACGAAAACGAGGTTAAACCAGCAGATGTGGCAAGCGTTCTAAAAGATTCCAAAGCGGAAATTCTCATTAATTATTTGCCAGTTGGAAGCCACCATGCCACACGCTTTTATGCACAAGCTGCTTTAGATGCTGGATGCGCCTTCATAAATTGCATACCGGAATTTATTGCCTCAGACCCAACATGGAGCCGCAAATTTGAAGAGAGAGGTCTTCCAGTGGCTGGCGACGACATTAAGAGCCAGCTTGGTGCAACCATACTACATAGAAACCTCGTCAGGTTATGCGTTGACAGAGGCGTTATTGTCGACGAAACATACCAGCTAAACTTAGGCGGAGACACCGACTTCCTAAACATGACGGTTGAAGAACGACTAAAAACAAAACGCATAAGCAAGACGGAAGCCGTTAAAAGCCTAGTGCCTTACGACTTGCCAACCCGCATAGGACCATCAGACTACGTGCCTTTTCTAGGGAACAAAAAGATATGCTACATATGGCTTAAGGGAAGAAAATTCGGCGACAGACCCCTAACGATAACCGTTAAGCTAGAGGTGGAAGATTCGCCAAACAGCGCTGGGGTCGTTATAGACGTCATAAGAGCTGTAAAATTGGCTTTAGACCGAAAAATAGCCGGATCCCTAATCAGCATATCATCATATGCCTTCAAACACCCGCCAATACAAGTGCCAGATCCCATCGCAAAGGAATGGGTGGAAGAATACATAAAAGGCACAAGAGAACGCTAAAAGATAAGTTAACCAAACTTTTCCAAAATAGAGAGGACGCTGCAAATAGCTGAAATCCACCTTAAATAAGCGTTCAAAGCCGCCCGCAAAGCCACGGTATCTCTCGCCTCAACAGTCAAAACAAGAAAACTATCTTCAATTCTTAAATCTGCTCTAGAACGATTTGTAGCCGGTTTGGCGATTTCTGGCATAAGCGCCCTATAAATTACCTCCAGTCTCCCCTTTGACGGAAGCTTTAGGCGAATAACAGCGTTAGCCCTCATTAATGACCAAGTCCCAGATTAAATGAGAAATCCTCATCCTCGGACCTATCTCCACGTTTTCAGGAAGAAGTCTAAAGGTCACCACTATTTCTCCAACCGGATTAATAGCAGTTTGCATGATGGCATCATAGCCTTTATACACGGATTCGCAAGAAACTATTGGAATGCCAAAGAATTCTGAAAATGCTTTCTCAAACCTATTAACCTCTGGAGATTGTCTCGGCGAGGATGCAATGGCAACAGATTTTATTCTCCTCCCCCTAGGCATCGTTTGAAATTCTCTACGAAGTTTCACACCCCTCATGTATATCAGCGGCGGTATTGGTTGCAGCTTGTTGTCTACGCGGTAAAGCTCTATTTTTCCAGGCCCACCCTTCCATCGGTCAACAATAACCACTTTTTCCGCGCCAAGTTCTAGAGCTTTTGCCGCCACACCTTCAAGGCTTAGTTTTCCACGGTTTACCCTCAAAATGTTTGGAAGTGTATGCGAGAGGTCTTTGCAAAAGGTTCTTATACCCTTTGTTGGTCTCCGCGAGGTGGTTAAAAGTATCAAGATTCCAGCCTATTCTTCTTCCGTTGCTGTTGAAACTTCAACCTCTTCTACCGGAGCCCCCTTCGCAACACGCTTAGCCACCGTGCCAAGCTTTGTGGCTGGAGTGTAGGCGCCACCGGCAAAGGTGAACCCGCATTTTCTGCATTTCCAAACGCCAACGCTCACCCGCTTAACTTTTTGAAGCCCACACTGGGGACATTTGTGGCTCTTCTTCATTTCGGTGACTATCTTCACGTAGCGCTTTCTAACAGTGGCTCCATAGCGAGGCCCTAAACCCCTTGTTGGACCAACCTTCTTTGTTCTTTTACCCATCTTCACCACCCTAACTTCTTCCTAATTTCTGCAGCTTTCTCTCTGGCAATTTGAACAGCCTCAAACACCTGTTTAGGCGTGAAGTATCCGCTTCCACCCTTCTGAACAGCACATATGTTGCCGTCATCATCTATAGTTATGGTCAGCCTCGCATCCATAATTTGTTCCTCTTCAAGCCAAGGATCTACAACAAGCTTATCATTTATCTTCGCAAAAGTAACGGATACGGGATGTCTCCTAACCGGAAGCGCTGTATATCCAGGCTTAATTTTTATTTCGCCTCCCTCAACTTCGTAGTTAAACATTTTTGTATTAAGCAGCGCAGCCATAGCGGCTAATGAAGACGCATCAATTAGATTTCCGTCATGATTGAGTACATAAATGTCCACAAATATTACAAAGACTTTCCTACCCGGCGTTATACAGAGTTTATCCAATTCAATGGCCTTTGACTCCCTAATTCCTCGGTCTACAACCCTTGCCAACTCTATTGAGTTTTCATCTGGAGGACCAGGCTCGAAGGTCGGTGACGCTAAGGGGACAAGTTCAGCGTTTACGGTTAAGACTCCTTCGTTAGGCGTGTCCGGAAAGGGCTCTCCAGTTTCAATTTTAACTCCAGCCATAACCTCAGTTTTTCCAAGGAGAACCCTTGCGGAACCCTCAGCTCTTTCAATTATCCCTTGCTCCACTTTTATCTCTCTATAGTCATTTAAGCCTCTACCGTCAAGCCTCTTCCCCTTGGCGATTAATTGTGCGATTTGCTTCTGCTTTACACGGACAACAATTGTTGACATTACTCTTCAACCTCTTTAACGCTTATGTATTTTGCTTTTAAGGCTTCCTTTTGCATGGCGTAAATTTTCTTGCATCCTTCAATTGCGAGGTTAACGGCCTTCTCAAACTCCTCAGGCGTTAGGATTCCATCCATCTGAAGAAGTGTTATAACGCCTAAGTTCGGCATATAAGCCACTGGAACGTCAGCCGAGCCAATTTTATCCTCAACGTCCATCAGATCCAAGACTATTGTGTCTTCAACTTTTCCAGCTGAACAAGCAACAACGAGGTCGCGCATAGGAATGCCAGCGTCCGCCAACGCCAGTGAAGCCGCCGTTATGCTAGTGCATCTTGTGCTTCCATCGGCTTGCAATACCTCAACAAAAACGTCTGTGGCTGTGCGTGGATAGTACTCAACAAATATGGCTGGCTCAATAGCTTCTCTAATAACTTTTGACAATTCTATTTCTCTTCTGGACGGGGCTGGCGATTTACGTTCTTGAACAGAAAATGGTGCCATGTGGTAGCGGCACCTTAAAACCATGCGGTCCGGCAAGGCCATGTGCTTTGGATGAAGCTCTTTAGGACCGTAAACAGCTGCCAAAATTTTATTTTTCCCCTGTTCAATGTAGGCTGAACCGTCAGCATTTGATAAAACGCCAACTTCGATTTTTATTGGTCTAAGCTCGTCTGGCTTTCTTCCATCAAGCCTTAAACCCTTTTTATCAATTAATTTTTCAGATTTTTGACTCAATCTAACTACCTCCTCTTTTCTCTTTTTCCTTCCTAATCATCTGCAATATACGGTCTGTTAACCCAGTTGTATGGGACTCCTCCTCAATCTTGTGAATTGCCATCATCGCTAACTCCTCATCTTCTAAGCTTTTACCAGTGATCAGTATGATTCCATTATGACCTAAGATTATGTGACATCCAGTCTCCTGCTTTATCATAGATATCATTGAACCTTTTTTCCCGATAACGCGGGGAATTTTTGTGGGCGTTATTTTCACAATTTGCCCGCGGGTTATTTTTCCAAGTCCAGGTTCATCCACACTTAATTGTGGGTTATGAGTTCTGTCATATGAGACGATTTTCGCAACGACAAGGTCTCCAACATCCAGCACCTCTGTTAAGTCATTTTTTTGCGGTTTGAATGGTCTATTGAGCACCTCAGAAGCCCTCAAGATAGCTAGGTATGGTGCGTTTATGTCAACAGTCCATCCGCTAAACCCAACTTCAACCACCGTTCCTATAACCGTGTCGCCTACCCTCGGAATGTAGAAGGCTCTCAGGGCGACAACGCTTACCTTTTTATCCTCGTACTCCACAAGCCCAATTCTTGCAGCATAAATTCTGTTTCCCTCTTTATACGTGTTCTCTCCAGCTATGTAGTCGCCTTCGGCAAGTAGGTCACCGGGTGTCGCAATCTGCCTTCTTTCAAAAAACGTCGGCATAAAACACACACTCAACAATTTAACAATAAGTTATGATATTACTTTTGCCTCAGCATTTCCCTTCGTTACTTCCCCAATTTTCTCGAGGAAAGGCCCATAAAGGCCAGCGGGCATTTCAAGAACCCCGTGCCATGAGCCGTCTGCCCGCCACTCCTCACGCTTTATTGTTCCGAAGGTTTTAAGAGTTCCGTAAGCCCTTGCCGCATATTCGGCTGGTATGTGCACGCTAACGGAAACTTGCTCCATTTTTAGCGGCAGAATTTGCCTCAGCAGCTTTATCACTTCTCTCGCCTGCTCTTCAGTGGGCTTAAAAGGGTCTATTGAATAGTGGATTTGCTCCATAGCCTGTTCAATGCGCAGCGGCGGGTGCGGAAGATTTGTCCTCGGGTCTACACACTGTTTTGATATGAAAGCCACTATTTGTCTCCGCTTTTCTTCAATCATTTTTCTGCGCTGTTCTGTTGTAAGCTGCAACGTGCCCTTTTTTAAAATGATGTCTGCTACTTTAAGGGGATCCGTTGTTCCAAAGGCTTTGCGGATGGCCTCTTCAGAAACCTTTGTGCCTTTGCTTGCATCTGAGAATATGGTCTCCGCAACCAAGACATCTGTTATTGAGGATATTTTGCCAAGACGATAATCAAGCGCCTTATCTGGCTTAACAAGAACTTCAAAATGCTCATTATCCTTTGTTATACGCGCAACTGTATATTTTTCACTCATCCCCTCTTCACTTGCCTGAAACAAACTTCTTTATATACCCCTCAACTTTCTCGTCGCTAAGCATTTCCATCTTCTTCGTCGCTGATGGGATAACAGCAATCTTTATCCTTGGTTGAAGCTGTCTAGCCTCAAGAGCTTTAACCAAACATTTAACCGCAAGTTTTATGGCATCTTCAAGGCTCATGTCCTCACGGTATTCTTCCTTTAAAATACTCATAACAGTTTCTCTTCCCGCGCCGACGGCTGTAGCCTTATGTCCCTTATATGTTCCGCTAGGATGCGTTATGAAGAGGCGGTTTCCAGTTTTGTCAACTCCTCCGAATATAAGCGAAACACCGAAGGGTCTGACACCAGCGTGTTGTGTATAAAGCTGCTGTATGTCGCATATACGTTTAGTCACAACCTCCACATCTATTGGTTCATCATAGGTTAACCTATTACTCTGCGCATAAATACGTGCCTGATCTATCAAGACCCTTGCGTCAGAACTTAAACCAACTATCGCCGCACCAATATGCTCATCAATCTTGAAAATCTTCCACGAAGAACCAGTTTCCTCTAGGGGCTCAACAGTTTCCTCAGCCCCCAAAACAACACCTTCAGAACATTTTATCCCCAAAATTGTTGCTCCACGGTTGACAAGTTCCATGGCATATTCGACTTGGAAAAGCCTTCCGTCCGGTGAGAAAACAGTTATAGCACGGTCATATGCTCCCGGAGCCGCAAACACAGACATTGAACACCAACCTCACACTTCACACTAAACTAAACACTTGCAGAACACTCATATAACAACTTAACTAAAAACCTTTTCCCAAACTTTCCAGTTTAGCAAAATGTTATCTTTATAAAACTATTAGAATAGTTTAGGGTTGATGAAATAAAATGGAAATCTTTGCCGAAAGAATAAATAAGCTAAAAGAGTTGGGCGGAAGGGCCGGAATAAACGCCTTTTTAATAACTACTAAGGAAAACATGAGGTATTTTACTGGCTTATCCGTTTTATCGATAGAGAGATTTGCAACGGCAATTATTCCCGTTGAAAATGGTAACCCAATAATTATAGTTCCTAAACTTGAGGAGGAGAAGGCAAAAACTCAAACGGTCTTGAATGATATCCGCAGCTATAGTGATTCAGAAAATCCAGCGGTTTTGCTTAAGAAGGCCATAAAGGAGCTTAGACTAGAAAATGCTGTTTTCGGAGTTGAGGCAACACTACCCTTTAAATTTTACAAGATGCTTATGGATGTCTCACCAAAAATACAAGCCAAAGATGCATCAGCATTCTTCAGCCAGCTCAGAAGCATAAAATCAGATGAAGAGCTACAGTTGATAAGAAGGGCTGCCGATATTGTGGCAGCTGGAATAAGGGCTGGAATCGAGTCTATAAAACCAGGTGTTAGTGAACTGGCCATTTCGTCCAGAATAGAGCAAACCATAAAAGAGCAAGGCGGCGAATACGTTCCTTTTTGCATAGTCTTATCAGGAGAAAACACAGCCCTTCCACATGGAGAAACCTCGCTCAGAAAGGTTTCAGTCAAGGACGTCGTTTTAATGGATGTAGGAGCGGTATACAATGGTTATTATGCAGATCTCACCCGCACAGTTTTTGTTGGAGAGGCAACAACAAAACAGCGGGAAATTTATAAGATAGTGGCTAAAGCTCAAGAGGCCGCCATTCAAGCGGTAAAGCCGAACGTAAAAGCCGAGGAAATAGATTATGCGGCCAGAAAAATTATAGAGGATGCTGGTTATGGAGAATATTTCACCCATCGGACCGGCCATGGATTGGGGTTAGAGGTACACGAGGAACCATACATAGTGAAGGGAAACAAGACCTTATTAAAACCAGGAATGACATTTACAGTTGAGCCAGGCATATATCTTCCCGGAAAATTTGGAGTTAGAATAGAAGACGATATTGCAGTTACGGAAAAATCAAGAAAAATCTTAAGCACCCTTGAGAAAGAAATGATGGTTGTTTAAGGCTCCCCCGAAATAAATCTACATCGTTTTTAATGCCAAGTAATTCATTTAGGTAATCGCCAAGTTTATATTGCCCACTAATACTCTATTCAACGGCACCATGTTGGTTTGTACTCTTAATGGGGCGTCCTGGTAAAGTGGAAATAGAGGTGCTTGAAAGAGACGATAAGAACTTGCGCTTGCTAATAAGGGGAGTTGACACTCCGTTTATTAATGCCCTAAGAAGAAATGTTATTGCTGAAGTCCCTTGTATGGCCATAGACGATGTTGTAATTATTGAGAATTCTTCGGTTTTCCATGACGAAATCATAGCTCACAGACTTGGGTTAATCCCATTGAAAACAGATCTTGACAGCTATAACCTTCCGGAAGAATGCTCTTGTAAAAGTGAGTTTGGATGCAACCTCTGCAGGGTTACACTTACGCTAGATAAAGAGGCAAAGGAAGGAACAATAACGGTTTATTCTGGTGAGCTTATTTCTGAAAACCCAAACATCGTTCCTGTCAGCGACAAAATCCCAATAGTTAAGCTTGCAAAAGGACAGAAGCTAAGGCTTGAGGCTTACGCAAGGCTTGGAAAGGGAAAGGACCATGCGAAGTGGCAGCCAGTTTCGCTATGCTCCTATAAATATTTGCCACAGGTAAGGTTAGACGGTAAAAGATGTGATGCTTGCGGGAAATGCGTTGAAGTATGCCCAAGAAAGGTCTTAGTTAAGCGCGAAGGAAAAATAGAAATTTCCAATTTGTTCGCTTGCACCTTGTGCCAAGACTGTGTGGATGTCTGTCCAAAACAACCGCCAGCAATAGAGGTTAACTGGGAGAAAAACGCCTTCATATTCAGCATTGAGTCAACGGGTGTGCTCCCACCGGAAAGGATCATGATGGAAGCTGTAAAAATTTTGGATAAGGACCTTAAAGAGCTTGCAAAACAAATTGAGGTGTAAAGGACTTGACGGAGGTTAAGGCGACAAATCCAGAGCTCATTGAAACTATTCGCTTTTTGAAAAAGCAGAGTAGGGAAAGCAAAGTAAAAATTTGGAGAAGCGTAGCGGAGCTTTTAGCAAAGTCTAGAAGAAGACGTATAGCCGTAAATGTCAGCCGGTTAAATAGGTACACTGAGAAAAACGAAATTGTGGTTGTCCCAGGCAAAGTGCTGGGTGCTGGTGAAATAGACCATCCAATAACTGTGGCAGCCTTTGCATTTTCAAAAACAGCGCAAGAAAAAATAAAGAGGGCACGGGGCAAATGTCTATCCATAGTCGAGCTTGTGAAGAAAAATCCTAAAGGTTCAAAGGTCAAGATAATAGGGTGAAAAAATGCAGCTGGAAAACGATTACAAAGTTATTAATGCTGATGGACTTATCCTTGGAAGAATGGCAAGCGTTATCGCCAAACGCTTGCTGAAAGGCGAAAAAATAGCTGTTGTAAACGCTGAAAAAGCTGTAGTGTCTGGTAAGAAGAAAAGTAAGGTAAAAGAGGCAAAAGAGTTTCTAGAGGTTGGGCATCCAGGGAAAGGCCCAATGCATCCTAGGAGGCCCGACAGGATCCTTAGAAGGACCATTAGGGGGATGCTTCCATATAAGCAGCCGAAGGGCAAGCAAGCTTACAAAAGGCTTAGAGTTTTCGTAGGCATTCCAGACGAGCTTAAAAACCGTGAAATGGAAACCATAGAGGAGGCGCAAGCCAAAAAGTTAGCTTGCCCCTACCTCACGCTTGGGGAGCTTGCAAAGGAAATAGGTTGGAGTGGTGAATAAATGCCGACGAAAAGGGTTTTGGTGGTCAGCGGGAAAAGAAAAACGGCTGTAGCACGTGCCGTTGTTAAACCAGGCATGGGTAGAATAAGAATCAACATGACCCCGCTGGAAATCTATCAGCCAGAAGTTGCACGCCAAAAGATAATGGAGCCGCTGATACAGGCCGGCGAAGAGATTTGGAGACAACTGGATATAGACATTAAGGTTTCAGGGGGAGGCTATATGGGACAGGCTGAGGCGGCTAGAATGGCCATAGCAAATGCCTTATTGAAATGGACTAAAAGCGCGCAACTGCGTGCAGCGTTCATTGAGTATGATAGAACTATGGTTGTGGGCGATCCTAGAAGAAAAGAGCCTAAGAAATTCGGTGGCCCCGGTGCAAGGGCGAGGGACCAGAAAAGCTATAGATGATTGGAGGTTGAGATAGAATTGATTATACCTATAAGGTGTTTTACATGCGGCAAGCTGATTGGTGACAAGTGGGAAGAATTCGCAAGAAGAGTTAAGATGGGGGAAAATGCAGGCGACGTTTTGGACAGTTTAGGAATTAAGAGGTATTGCTGTAGGCGTATGCTTCTCTCTCATGTTGAAATTATTGATGAAGTTTTACGCTTCTATGAAGAGGCCGAAAAGAGAAGGGAAGCAAGAATGCAATATTACCAACAATAAGGAGAATGACAAGACATGTCCACAGTTATTGAAGATGTAATTGCAAGGAAAGTTTTCAACAGCCGCGGAGAAGAGACAATAGAAGTTGACGTCATAACAACTTCTGGTTTTGGGAGGGCCTCAGCGCCAGCTGGAGAAAGCAGGGGAAAAGCCGAAGTTGTTTATTATCCACAAGGCGGAGTGGACGAAGCCATCAAGAAGGTTGAAGAGCTTGTATCCCCAGAGCTTGTCGGGCTGAACGCTGACTTCCAAGAGGAAATTGATAAAACCCTTCATGAGATAGACAACACAAAAGATTTCCGAATCATCGGTGGAAATACAGCCTTTGCAGTTTCCTTAGCAAACGCGGAGGCCGCTGCAAACTCCTATGGTTTACCCCTATTCCAATATCTGGGCGGGTACGCAGCCCATGAACTTCCCTATCCGCTTGGGAACGTTATAAGCGGCGGGAAGCATACAAGCGGAAAATCCCCAGACATTCAAGAGTTTTTGGCTCTACCGTATGGCGCCGACTCTTTCATAGAGGCTTCGACGGCTAACATAAAAATCCACAGGAAAGTTAAGGAGGTTTTAAAGAAGAAGGATCAACTTTTCAGCGGTGGTAGAAGCGATGAGGGAGCATGGATTGCAAACATCACAGACGTTGAAGCTTTTGAAATTATGGCTTCAGCATGTGAAGAAGTGAGCAACGAATTAGGCTTCAAATGCGGTTTCGGCGTTGATGTCGCAGCTTCATCCCTATGGAACGCTAAAAAGAAGAAATACGTATACGAAAGAAGTGGAAAAGAGCTGGACTCTGGAGAACAGTTAGAGTTTATCCGGCAACTTATTGAAAAGTATCATCTGGTTTATGTGGAAGACCCATTCCATGAGGAAGATTACGGAAGCTTCTCGGAACTCACGAAAAAGGTTAGGAACTGTCTCATCTGTGGCGACGACTTGTTCGTCACAAACAATGAAAGATTATCTCATGGAATTAAATTGCGTGCAGCAAATGCCATAATCATAAAAGTGAACCAAGTGGGCACGCTCACAGACGCTTTTGAAACGATTGAAACCGCAAAAAGGGCTGGATATGTGCCAGTAGTTTCTCATCGTTCCGGTGACACTTGCGATTGGCACATTGCCCATTTAGCTGTGGCGTTTAAATGTCCCATAATCAAGGCTGGTGTGGTCGAAGGAGCCAGAATAGCAAAAATAAATGAGTTGTTGAGGATTGAAGAGTTTCTCGGAGATAGAGCTAAAATGGCTGAACTCCACATTCTATAACGGGAGTGAGGCAAACTTGGCTGAAAAAGATAAGGAAGAAGCAAAAAAGTTTGAAGAGGAAACAAGTGTAAGCGCGGAAGAAGAGCTCTTACTGCCACGGGACACGCTTCTCTCGGCTGGAATACATATTGGAACCAGAATGAAGACTAAAGACATGGAACAATTCATATATCGCGTTAGACCAGACGGACTATTTGTTTTGGACGTGAAAAAGACTGATGAGCGCATAAGGGTGGCGGCCAAATTCTTGGCCAGATTTGAACCCTCTAGAATAGCTGCCGCCGCCGCAAGGTTATACGCACAAGAGCCTGTGAAAAAGTTCTGCGAAGCAATTGGTGCAACCCCCATTGTGGGACGCTTTATCCCCGGGCTGCTTTCAAATCCACTTTACCCTAACCGCATTGAACCAAACGTCTTAATAGTTTCGGATCCGAGGGCGGATTCCCAAGCGGTAAGGGAGGCTGCCTCTGTAGGCGTTCCAGTGGTGGCATTGTGCAGCACGGATAACGACTTTTCCGGAGTTGACCTTGTAATAC
>JAWAZO010000021.1:0-18485 GCA_038817565.1 Bathyarchaeia archaeon | reverse complement strand
GCCGGGCACACTGGGGGGACTGCCGCCGATAAGGCGGAGGAAGGAGCGGGCCACGGCAGGTCAGTATGCCCCGAATCCCCCGGGCCACACGCGAGCTGCAATGGCAGGTACAATGGGTTCCGACCCCGAAAGGGGGAGGCAATCCCTAAAGCCTGCCGTAGTTGGGATCGAGGGCTGAAACCCGCCCTCGTGAACATGGAATCCCTAGTAATCGCGCGTCACTATCGCGCGGTGAATACGTCCCTGCTCCTTGCACACACCGCCCGTCGCTCCACCCGAGCGGGGCTTGGGTGAGGCGTGGTCCCTGTTGGCTGCGTCGAACCCAAGCTTCGTGAGGGGGGAGAAGTCGTAACAAGGTGGCCGTAGGGGAACCTGCGGCCGGATCACCTCCTAAGCCAAGAGCCGGAAAGCCGACTGGAGGAGAAAGCTGGATCCACGTGTCAAAGCCCATTCGCATTTTCGACCTTTTTAATGTCAATTTTGTTGCTGGTGTTGAACTGTCAAATTGATAGCCCCACTAGAATTTTGGCGGCTAGGTCATATTTGTGCTTGGAGAACAGCCGAAAAATGGAGATGTTTCAGCCCTTATTTTCTCTAGCCCCTCCCCCCTCTAGAATTTTTAGAGGGTTAATTTTCTGCTGCTATTGTGCCTTTGCAGTAGGGGATGAGCTCCCGAATTTGTTCTATGGAGGCTTTCAGTATTTTTTCACGTCTTTCTTTAGGCGCCTTTTCCGCTAAAGCCTTTAAAACTTGTTTTAAGAGTTGTTTTCCACTGTTTTCTCCTGGAACGAGGACCGTGTAGATTTTTGTTTTTGCTTTGATGGCGTCTACTGGTCCACCTACGAAAGTGGCTTCTTCGGCTTCGTTGAATTGGACGCCTACAGCTATTTTCAGTGGTGTGTTGCGCATCCAGTTTCGAGTTCCGCTTATGGTGAAGGCTCCTCGTGGCATGTATTCGCCTGTGCCTCCAACCTTGCTTAGCTGTTCTGGTTTAACCCAGTAAACGTCCACTGTGGCGAAGCCTTCCCGCCACCCTCTTGAGTGGGCTGCGGCGAATTCTGCTGCTTCTTGTAGGCACTTTTCTGTCGGCTTTTTGCCTTCAGTCTTAACGACTACAAAGGGTGCGCCTACCACGTCTGCGTGGAAGACTATGTCCTCTGGCGCTGTGTATTTTTTAATGAGAACTTCATTGCTTATGGCGTCTTTTCCAGCCAAAACCAAAAAGCCGTCTGAAGTTGTGAACCATTTGAACTTTTCATACCATTTTCGAGGTTTAACCTTTCGTTTGGCGAGCTCTTCCATGGCTTTGGCCGGTAGAACTTTTTCCAAGGCTTCAAACTCTTGAATTTTTGCTTCTATCTCTGAAAGCTTCTTTCTGGTTTCTTCTAACGCCGCTTTTGCGCCTTCCAGCTTACGTTTTGCAAGCTTTGCCTTCTCATAGAATTTTGCAGCGTTCGCAAACAGGTCTTTTTGAAGGTCTATGCCGAAATGTAGGCTGTCAATGCATAGGTTAAGAACAAGCCTCTGCTTGTCAAAAGATTCAAAAAACATGTATGGTTTTAAGCCTTCACGCTTCTTGGAAAGAACTTCGGAAACTATTTCGTCCCATTCCCTTCCAGCTCTTTTCTCGTTTAAAAATTTGTTTAGAAGCGTTTGAAGCTCGCTGGAATAAGCGTAGATAGCGTCTCCTATCCGCCTATACTTTTCTGCTTTCTGCTCGGCATCCTTTAGGGCTTTTTCCTGTTCGGCTAAAACCCTTTTTAGGCGGCCTGCCTCATGTATAAGCTGTTCTGCAGCCTTCTTTTCGGCGGCAGCCTTCTCTGTAGCCTCTGTTTTGGCGTAGAACTCGTCGAGGGCTTCGTTGAAACTGTTGAAGAGCTGTTGCCTTAATCCTTCATAGCGTTTAAGCCTTAAGGGAGCGACGTCAACAAAAGTGCCATCTTCGCCCAAAAATATGCATGGTTCAAGTTTACCTTCTAAAACTTGAGAAAGCATTCCGCACAAACAGTCGTGGACAGCTTCAACTTGTGGAAGGGATAAGCTTTCACATTTGGTTGTCTTTTCTATCCCAAGCCTCAGCAAAATTTCCTCAGCATAAACGCCTCCTATTCCAAGAAAGCGGGCGAGGGCCCTCACAACTTCAACTTCGCCGAAGCTTTTCAACCCTTCGTAGAGGGTTTGCACGTTAACCTTTGCGGGGTTTTGTCCACTTGGAGGGGCAAAATGGAAATCTTCACCCCTTATAATGTTTCTGTCCCGCATCCGCCTATAACGGAGTGCTTGCACAATCTTGTTCTCACCGTCTAACAGAATTATGTTTCCCTCGCCGAAGAGCTCCAATACAAGCCTAAAATTGCCCATTTTACCATTAAAATCGAAGAGGACAACTCTCTCAAACTCGTATTGTTCAATATTTGTTAGTAAGCTGTTTCTGAGAAATTTTCTTAAAGCCATACAGAAAGCCGGGGGGACAAGGGGCTTCTCTAACGCGTAAGAGGTTAGGTTTAACCGTTTCCCAGCCTCTAAAACAAGTCTATAAACGTTTTCACCGCGCCGCAGTTTGAAAAGCAATTTCTTGTCATCTAACTGGTAAATGTTGCTTACCCTAGAGTTTAGAATGATCTCTCTTAACTCGCGAACAGCGGCAGCCGTATCAAAGCTTGTGAACTCCTGTTTATGCAATTCTTGAACCTCTTATTGGTGGTGGCGGGTTAAGCTATAAATAGGCAGCTTTAAATTTAAGCAGTGTTTAGAAACTGAAAGGCGTTGAAGAAAATGAAGCCTTTTGAAACATTATATTGGTTAAGGTTTGCCCTCGGCGTGGTGGCAGCCCTCGTCTGTGTTGGGTATGAGTGGGCTTTGGGATTAATTAGCCCAAGTTTTAACGTGACCACTTTATTTAATGGTATATCCTTCGCAGTGATTGTTTACATTCTATCCTATTATGTGATTAGGCCAAAATTTATACTTAAGGTTGAAAAGCCCCAAAAAATTCTTACAACCGGAATAGGCATTTACATCCTTTCATGGCTTGTGTTCTGGGTTTTCTTATACACCGTGGCTCTTTGGTTATCGGGTTCCATTTAGAGTAATTTCAGTCTATGAAGTCTTCTATGGTTGCCTGATTCTTGTCTTCAAGAAGTTTTCTTGCTTCCTCCTTCTCTGAAGAGGCGTTTTTGTTCCCGAAGGCGTCACTAATGTTTAGTTTGCTTACGACACGGGTGAAGTCTGCCCATGCTGCGAAGAAGCCGCGGTCAAAGTCGCCGTGGAGCCTATTCTTCACATGGTTCAAAAATTCCCTTCTGTAACTTTGCAGGGCTTCTTTGTCGTTTATATCCAGTTTTGAAAAGAAGGCATAGGAGTCGCTGTTATTAGAACGCCTCACGAGGAGCATTCCATATAAAGCTCTGAAATAGCCCCTATTCCATTCTGTCTTTTGCATTTTCTGTTTAAGCCTTTCCAGTTCGCGTTCCGCTTCTGCAAACTGTTTGTTGAGGATTAGCTGGAAAAACCTTGTGACTAGGGCTTGTGGCACAGGCATTTCAGCGCCCACTGGATTTGGTTTTCTCCTCTTCGGAAACGTCCTCTATGCCGTTTTCTGTTATTTTAAAGATTTCCTCCCCTTCTGGCAGGTATGGACTTGAAACTAGGCGGGCTATGCGCACTGGGCCGTGAGAAGCCCTTCGAAGGTATATGCGCGTATGGCTTGTATGTCCAACAATGTGTCCGCCAACGGGGTGGATAGCGTCCCCAAAGAACATGTCCGGCTTAGCCATTACCTGGTTTGTTACCACGGCTACGGCGTTGAAGGCTCTTGCCAATCGTATGAGTTTGTGCATGTGCTTGTTGAGTTTCTGCTGTCTCGCGGCGAGCATTTCCCGTCCAAGGTATTCGCTTCTGAAATGGGCCGTTAAGGAGTCAACTATAATGAGTTTAACATTATTTTCCTTTATCACCTCATCAGCGTTTTCGAGAAGGAACATCTGATGGTCCGACGTGTAGGCCTCTGCATAAATAATGTTTCTAACAACGTTTTGCGGGTCAAGTCCCAAGTGGCGTGCCATCTGCACAATACGCTCTGTTCTGAAGGTGTTTTCAGTGTCTATGTATAATGCGGCTCCATTGAGTCCACCCCGCTCTGGTGGAAGCTGCACATTCACGCATAGCTGGTGGCAGATTTGGCTTTTTCCACTTCCATATTCACCGTAAAACTCCGTTATTGTCTGGGTTTCCAAGCCGCCGTCCAAAAGCTTGTCCAAGGCTTTACTTCCAGTTGTGAGCCTTAAAACATTTTGACGCATTTTTAAAAGTTCGTCGGCGCGGATAAAGGCTATGCCGATGGATGAGCGGGCGGCACTTATTATTGCTAAAGCCTTTTTCTCGCTTATGCCAGCCGGCTCAAGCTCGCGGACTGTTGCCATAGCAAGAGACTCAACCGTGTGGAAGCCGAGCTCCCTCAACTTCTGGGCTGTTGATGGGCCTATTCCAGGAAGGTCTTCTAGGGTTTCGTATTTTGGTTTTTCCGCGCCTTCGCCCTCTTCCCCTGACATAAATATTCCCGTGTGAGTGTTATTTCTGGCAGTATTTAAAGCAAACGAGAAATGTTGTGTTTTTGCACACGGAGAGATGAGTTAAAGTGAATAGGCTTCACGTTTGAAATCGCCAAAATGTTTGGAAACTTTTTTATAAATTGCACAATAAGAGAAGGTTTCGCTGAAAGCATCAAAAATTTGAGGGAGAATGCTTGGAAACTGCCAAAGTTGTTGAAGAAGCAGCTTTTAACCTTTTAAAACAAGCCGTCATATACCTTCCAGAAGACGTGAAAAAAGCCTTGGAGAAGGCTTATGTGGAAGAGACGAGCGAAACTGGGAAAACCCAGTTGAAGGCCATTCTCGACAATATAGAATTAGCCGAAAGGTATAAGGCGCCGGTATGCCAGGACACCGGCACAATAATATTCTATGTTCAAGCTGGAGCCGAGGTTAAAAACCTCGACAAAATTGAGGAAGCCTTAGTTAGGGCGACGAGAAAAGCCACAAAGGAAATTCCTTTGAGGCCTAACGCTGTTGACCCCTTCACCCAAAAGAACAGCGGAGACAACACTGGAAGGTTCATACCATACATAAACTGGGAAATAGTGTCCGGAAACAGCCTTGAATTGACGGTTATGACGAAGGGTGGAGGCTCGGAGAATGTTTGTGTAACTGGGATGCTTGTGCCCGGTGAGGGCATAAACGGACTGAAAAAGTTTGTAATTGATTCCGTTATAAAGGCTGGGGCTCAACCTTGCCCGCCAACAATTTTAGGAGTTGCCATGGGCGGGGGAGCAGACATAGCCATGAAACTCGCAAAAAAGGCTCTTTTAAGGCCGCTAGACCAGCCTAACCCAAACCCGGAGATAGCAAAACTAGAAAAGGAGCTTTACGAAGCTGCGAATATGACTGGAATCGGCCCGATGGGCTTAGGTGGCAAAACAACGGTTCTTGGTGTGCATGTCGAATATGCTTTTAGACATCCAGCCTCCTTCCCGGCGGCGGTTGCCTTCAACTGTTGGGCTGCCAGAAGAGCCACTGCAAGGATCCATTCGGATGGAAGTGTTGAGTATTTAACCCATAAAGGTTTGGTGTGAGGTGAAGGAAATGGCGGTTTACCACCTTAAGACACCCATTTCGGAGGGAGAAATCCGTAAGCTGAAGGTTAATGACGTCATTTATATTACTGGAACTATAGTGACAGCAAGGGATCAAGCCCATAGGCGAGCCCTAGAATACTTCAAACAAGGAAAACCCTTACCATTAAACCTTGAAGGGTTGGCTGTTTTCCACTGCGGACCAGTGGTGAGCAAAGAAGACGATAAATGGGTTGCCGTTGCCGCCGGTCCAACAACAAGCACTAGAATGGACATATTTGAAGACGAGTTTATCAAAAACTTCAAGGTTAGGGTTGTTATAGGCAAGGGTGGAATGGGAAAGAAGACAACGGACGCCATGGCAAAGTACGGAGCCGTTTATGGGGCCTTCACCGGCGGAGCGGCAATACTGGCGGCTAAAGCCATAAAAAATGTTAGAGGCGTTGAGTGGCTTGACCTTGGCACACCTGAAGCCTTATGGATTTTTGAGGTTGAAGACTTTGGACCTTTAACAGTCGCCATAGACTCGCATGGGAACAACCTCTTCATGGACGTGGCAAAAACCGTCGAGGAAAACAGAAAAAGGATTTATGAAAAGTTAGGCTTGCAAACCTAAACCTTCCACATTTTTCTGTTCTATTATAGTTCTCTGCTCATTACGTAGGCGTCTTCCCCGTCTGAGTAATAGCCATGAATTGTCCTCGTAACCCTAAAGCCCAATTTCTTGTATAGGCTTATGGCTGGCATGTTGGAAACCCTCACTTCCAAGAAGGCTTGTTTGGCATTGTACAGGCGCATCCCCTCTAAGGCCTTTGTCACTAGGGCTTGACCTATGCCTCTCCGTCGGTGTTCCGGCATGACGGCAATTGAGACGATGTGCCCCTTCTTTATGAAGCCGCTGAAGCCAAAATTTGACAAGCCCAACTCAATGCGGCACATGACATAACCGACAATTTCGCCGTTTCCCTCAGCCACTATGAAAGTTTCTGGAAAACGATTATACAAGTCCATGAAGAAATAGTCTCCATAATTTTCCGGCAGGCAGACACGGTTAATATACATGACACGTTCAAGGTCTTTTGGCGTAAACTTCCGCAAAGTGTATGTCTGTTGCAAGCTTCCTTTACTCCCAAGGCTTTAATGGTTAGGTTTACATCCTTACTTTAAAGTTTTTCCGAAACGGCCTTAGCATTTTATTCGCTTGCCTTAACCTCTGGAAGGGTGAGGTTTCCATAGGGGATTACCCAAACCTTCGCGTTTTCTCCAACAATTTTGAATGCCTCGTTTAGGGCTTCGTTGACTGTGCGCGCAGTTTTCAACCTAAAAATGTTTGCGGCGTAATAGTCCGGCATTGCTGATACGAGGATTATTTGGGCTTTCTGCAAAGCCTTCATTAAATAGTAGGCTTTATGCCCTCCAAAGACAAAGTTGCGTTTAATCTCCCTCTCCACGGCTTTTAGGTCCTTAAACTTAGCCATCCAATCGTAAAAAGCTTGGTTTCCATATCCTTCTGGACATTCAGCCGCTAAAATTATGACGCCGCCCCGCTTGACGACTTCCGATGCGCTGTCGACGCTCTTGTAGGCTTGGAAAAGGTTCACGTCGAAGGGGTGTCCACCTGAGCTTACGACGACTATGTCAGCTCTGCGGTCTACTGGTATGCGGTACAATTCATCCACGAGCCTTACGCCTTCATAAAATGCCTGTTCCAAATCGCCGGCGAAAGCCCCTACAACTTCACCTTTACTGTTAACCACAACGTTTAGGATGAAATCAACCTTCGCCATCCTAGCGGCCTCAACCATATCCTCATGAACAGGATTTCCATTCAAAACACCAGTTTTAGCGTTTGGATGCAGAAACATGGCGTGATTAGCCTTAATCGTCTCTTCGCCAGCGACCCCGGGCAAAACGCTTTCTCTACCGCCGCCATAACCAGCATAGCAATGGAAGCAAACAACACCTGTCAGAATCTTTAGGTCAGCCTCTGCAAAAACGCGGTTCAAATAAACCCTTGTCCCATACTTGGAAGTTGTGCCCACATAAACTAGGTCTGGAGCCTTGCAGTCGTGGCTTATGACCTTCACACGTTTTAGGACATCTTCACCTAAAAGTCTAGCAGCCTCCTCGCTGGTGACAGCCCTACGCGTTCCACAACCAAAAATGATGGTTATGTTTCCATCCTTGACGCCAGCACCGCTTAACTCGTCGAGGAGTGGAGGAACCATAACATGGCTTGGCGCCGGCCTCGTGGCTTCATTAACAACAATCGCCACCTTATGCTCTGGCTTGGCAATTTCACTTAGCCTTCGCGTGCCGATAGGCTCTTTTAAGGCTCTTTCAACCTCTGCCCGCGCATCCGGAACACTGGGCTTCTCTTTTGGCTCAATAGAGCCTAAAAGGTTCCGAGCTGGAACACGTAAGCAGACCTCAGTTTTTCCATAGGGAAGCCAAACATCAACCAAGGTGTTTTCACCGTTAACAGTCCCGTTTTTTCAGGAATATTTTGATTTCATCAATTTTTATCAATTTTTGTTACATATGGAAGCCTATCTTTAAAAGCCTTGGGTTCAGCCAAAGCTTATACCATCAAAATAAACAATGAGGGGTGCTTCATCAAATTATACATGTAGAAGCTATAACACTTGAACTCGGAACAAGGCGTATTGGAACATCAGCAAAGGCCGATAAAGCTGCAAATGATTCCAGCATTCTTACTAAAAGTCCTCATAGAAAATAGGATTTTTTCATGGCTATACCAGCTTTCATTAGTTTCCAAAATGAATAATCTACCCCCTGAATCGTTTACTTGAAAAGTTAGAAAGTATATCATTGGAGGATAAACCACAGCGCTTTTCATTGCTATAGCATTTTTCCACTCCCGCAAAAACCCTCTATTGCAGACATGGTCGATAATCTCTGCAAAGTTGTAAACGTCCTCAAAGTCGAACTTGCCGCTCAACTTCTCAGCAACGTCATTTAAGCTTCTAGAACCATTGAACTTATAATCGAACGCGAAAATTCTCCTAAATTCCATTAAACTGTGCCGAGGCATCACCATCATAAAACTGTTAGACAAGAGCTTCTTAATAGTCATTCCTTAAAACGCCTAGGCATCGGCTCCATTTACAACAGCTTACCCTAAAAGGTTTATTCGCAAACTTTAAGGAACCTTTAAGCGTTACGCAAAGAAAAATGGGGTATGTTGTTCATTATTCATTTTTTAGGCCGCCAGAGGCGCATGTACTCTTGGAAAGAGTTGACTTCTTGAACGTAATCGTTAAACTGGATTGTTATTCTGTGTTTTGACGATGCCCAGTTAGGCACGTTTATAACTTGTGTGAGGCCTCCCGTGCCCCTTGAAACCACCTTAATTGTTATGGTTCCATTTGGAGGGTCTGCGGCAGGAATATAGAAGTCTAGTCCTGTTTGAAAAGTTAACCCGTGGAATGGTGAAAGCCCTTTTGTGATATCGCTTACCTTATCTGAGTTCTTATCAAAGAGCCATACGCTGTTCACCATTTTCGTTTTGGTAAATACGGCCGCAGTTATCACATTGAAACCATTAATTTCGAGAATATCATTGTCAGTTTCAAGATCACCCAGAAACTCCTTGTTTCTAATAATGAGCAGAGCAGCATGTTGGTCACTTCGTTCTACTTGATCGGCAATTCCGCCTGGAAGCGATGTCAACAATGTGATCCAATAGTTACTCCTGTAGAACGGCTCGCGGTAGTGATGGTGTGGCGGTAAGCCTTCCCGCAGTAAACAAAACTCATAATGAACGCCCGCTTTTACTTTGATGGGGCCCCACTCACCGTATGGTGCTTTAATCTCGAACGTCGCAACTGGCTTTTTGTGAATTCTGTATCCCGTGTTGCTATCAATCTCCCAAATTTCTAAAATGGCTGGACGCCCCTGGGGATACTCTATGTAAACGTTCAGCGGGAAGATAACGACTCTTCCAGAAATCCAAACTTGACCTGGCGGCTCAGGAATTATATCCGTAGTTGCTGGCTCTTCTCCTGTAAAGAACTTAAACATCTCCGCAAAGGTCTCGGCGGAAGTGCAAACCTCAACATGTGCTTGATTACTGAAGTAGACATTCTTTGCTCCCTGTATAATTTGAGGATATGCTGGGTTGCGCACCATACCCCAAATGGCCAACGTTTCTACTCCTTCAGGCGCTGTGTTCAAGCTTCTCATTAAAGTTGTAAGACTGTCGAGAACCACACAATGTGCAACTTTTTCACGCGCTGCAGAGGATTCATGAAGATAGCGCAGTATAATCCATCCTCCATAAGAATGACCAATTAAGTCTATTTTTTCAGCCTTAGTTGCCTCCAAAACATCATCAACAAATGCGTCAAGGCGAACCAATATTTGATCTAGAGACTCTACTTGATGCGAGGAGTCATACTCGAATACTTTTATGTAATCATGTGGGTAGCCGTTACTTGTAAATCGCATGGCTTGGGACTCGAATTGCTGAGCTGATCCAGAACCGCCATGAACAAAAACTATTGGTCTGATGTTCAGCGGCGGCCTTGGCCAGAACGGTGGCACACATGAAACATTCGCCACAAACACGCCCGAGGCAAATGTTAAAGTGAATAGCAGCACCACTAAAGCTAAAATTTTAGCCCTATGCATCGTTCCCTTCTCCCTTTCTTTTTTACATCATTCTATTTATTCACGGAATTTATAAATTTGTTGATGTACCGAGTCTAACCTTGACATGCATTGTAAATGTCAAAACACAAAATCAAGCAGTTTTAAAGACGGCATACCTTTAATGGTGGAAGTGCAAATTTTTAAAATTTGATAGATCATTAAGATTGGGTTTGTGATAAATTATGGAAGTTTCTGTTCCACAAATGGCGTGGTTCGGAGATAGCGAGTTAAAGTTAACTTTTCCGGATGAATGGAACGTAAGTGTCCAAGTTATGAAGGGGCATGGTAAAAGACCGATAGGTCGAAGTGAAATTGTTTATGCATTGAGAAACCCTATAAAGACAAAGCCTTTAAACAAGCTTGCTGAAGGTAGGAAGGAAGCGGTTATAATATTTGACGATATTACAAGGCCTACAAGAGCTTATGAACTTATTCCGCCGCTTCTTGAAGAGTTGCGGTTAGCCGGAATTAAAGATGATCACATAAGATTTGTTTGTGCAAACGGAAGCCATGGAACCTTCAATAGAGAAGACTTCTCAAAGAAATTGGGCGAGAACATTGTTGAACAATATCCGGTTTTTAACCACAACCCTTACGGGAATAATGTGTTTTTGGGGCATACAAAGTATGGAACACCCGTTGAAGTTAATGCTGAAGTTATGGCATGCGATTTAAAAATCGCTATAGGATGCATAGTGCCACACCCATACTTTGGCTATGGCGGGGGCGCGAAAATAATTCTCCCCGGAGTTGCAAGTATGCGAAGTATAAACTATAATCACGGGGATTTATGCGGCTACTCCCTTGCACAACGTTTTAGAGCTGTCCATCCTTCATGTGACATGGCTTATGGACGGGTTAACGAAGAAAACATTTTAAGACTAGATTGTGAGGAAGCAGCCAAAATGGCGGGTTTAGATTTTATCATAAATGTTCTCGTGGATTTAAAGAGAAACTCAACTGACATTTTCGCGGGTGACGTGGTCGAAGCCCAAAGGGAAGGTGTAAAAATCGCGGATTGGCATTACCGTACAGAAATTGCGCCGGAAGTTGACATAGTCGTTTCAAATGCTTATTCAAAGGCTAGCGAAGCAGCCATATCCACATGGCCTGTATTAACATTAAAGGAAAATGGAGACATAGTCCTTATAGTGAATGCTCCACACGGCCAAGTAACACATTACGCCCATGGAAGATGGGGAACAAAACTTTTCGGGGATTTATATCTCACCCCGCCAGACATACTTCAAAGAGCTGGCAGAATTATTCTTCTTTCAAATTACCACGAAAAACAGCCTTGGCTTGAAATTTCACCTCCTGAAAAAACAGTTAAAGTAAAATCTTGGGAAGAAGTTATAGACGAGCTCAAAAATAAATATGGAAATAGGGCTTCTGTCGCAGTTTATCCGGATGCTACGATCCAGAAACCATTCTAAAACGGCTTAAATCACGGTTACAATTAACACTTTTAAGGCTTAGAATTTTTTGGAGAACAGCCAAATCTTATATCTGTAATTTGCCTTTTTCAAGGGGACAAGTGGAAAAGCGGATGGAGCTTCGAGAAATCCTCAAGCAGGAGTTCTCCTTCATAAGCGGCAATTACAAGGTTCTTGTGATAAGCTGGATGATAATGGACCTTGCAATGGAAATGCCAGCCCCAAACTTCCAGTATTATGTTCAGCATTTGGGCGGAACAGGCTTGGCACTAGGCATTATAGGACTGGCTAACTGGGTTGGGATGGCTATTGTGGCTTTTCCAGGAGGCTATTTGGCGGATAAGTATGGTAGGCGTTGGCTCATAACAACCATGACCTTTATTATGGCTTTGTCAAACCTTTTCTTTGCTCTTGCCCCCACATGGCACTTCATACTAATAGGAACGATAATCCACAGCCTATGCCTAATATATCAGCCAGCTCTCTTCGCAATGGTTCAAGACTCGCTGCCGCCGGAACGTAGAGGAATGGGCTCCTCCATAATACAGCTAATTCATGGCGCCTTCAACACTCCAGGCCCTGTCATTGCAGGTTTTCTAATGATGAAGTTTGGGCTGGAAATGAGCATGAGAATAATCTACTTCATTGTCACAACCCTTTTTCTGATAGCCGCCGCTTGGCGACTAAAACTTAAGGAAACAATAGTTAATGCTGAACCAATTCGCTTCAGATATTTTATAGAGGCTTATCCAAAAGCCATAAAAGAAAGCGTCAACGTCTGGAAGAAGGTGCCCCGCACAGCTTTTTGGATTTTCACGATAGAGACACTAATAATGTTTGGAATGTCGCTTACAAACGTGATAAACGCTGTTTACGCGAGGGATGTCCTCGGCATAGCTGAGAACCAATGGTGGCTAGTTTACATACCCTTACTATTGGCAATGATAATTGCTTCGCTGCCCATAGGAAAAATGGTGGACAAGTTTGGGAGAAAAATCCCACTTATCATGGGTTTAATCATTTTCGGCGTTGCAACATCAATCTTTATGTGGGGCAACCTCCCAATGCTAATGCTTTCAATGGCCCTCTTCGCCATCGGCCAACTACTAGTCATGTCATCAGCCATGGCCCTATCCACAGACCTTGTAAACCCGGAAAACAGAGGAAAAGTTGTTGGTTTCAGAAACTTTGTTGGCTACATACTTTCAGGCTTAGGCATGCTGTTGGGCAACTATCTATACGTGAGCGTTCTCCCGCAACTCCCCTTCTACACAGCCCTCACACTGGTGGTTCCGGCACTGCTAATAACAACATTTTTAGTGCAAGAACCCAAAAATAGTAGAAAACGCTAAGAGCATTGAAGCTCGCGTATTTTTCTATCGAAGATTTTGCGGAGCATGGATATGGGCAGATAGCCATTCGCGGTTATGGTGTCATGGAAAAACTTCTCGTCAAACTTTTCGCCCATCTTTTGTTTGATCTCCTCCCTAAGTTCTAGGATTAAATGTTTTCCCAACAAGTAGGACAGTGGGTATCCAGGCGTTTGGGTATAACGATTAACCTCTGCCACGGCGGCCTCTCTTGACATGCCAGCTTCTCTGACAAGCATCTCCACAGCTTCTTCAAAGCTCATTTCACCCCTCGAAAGTTTAACATCAACTATTATTCGAACAGCCCGCCATATCATGTCATTAATCTGTATGAGACGTGTTTCTAAATCCGTTATGAAACCTTTCTCCCACATAAGCTCCTCACAATAGTGCGCCCAACCCTCAACGGTTTCAGAGCCTTCAGCCAAAAGTCTAATAACGCTTCCACGATTTGAAACAGAGCCTTGAAGGAAATGTCCCGGAAAAGCCTCATGAACAGCTGTATTCTTTATCGAAGGATAGTTTAGGTGCTTCCCAAGATTTGTAGGATCTTTTGGTCTGGTCACCACGTAAATTCCTATCTGCGGTTTGTCAAATTTTGCAGGCATCATTAAAGCTGCGAAGGGTATAACTGGAGCCATGAAGGCCGGCGTCTCCTCAACAAGCAGCACATCCTCCGGATAAACAGTTGCAATATCCCTTTCTTGGACGTAACGCCTTGCCTCCTCCATGGCCTTTCTAGTATATTCCAGAGCCTCCTCGAAGGTCTTTGGAGCTTTACTCTCAATCATCCCGAGAACTTCTTCAACGGATTTTCCAGGAGCTATTTGTTGGGCGATGCGCTCCCTTTCAGCTTTTAACTCGTTAAGGTATTTTATGCCAAGCTGAAGTATTTCCTCAGAAGTCATCCCAAGCTCGCGAAGCTGGAGAAGCCTTTCAAATTTTTCTTTTCCAAGAGCCCACTCTTCGCGTGTCTTGTTTAGGAGGTTGCGAAGCCAATCCATATGTGCATTAAATGCCGGGTAGAAGTTTTCAATGGCTTTCTGAAGTCTTTCATAGGTTTTTTCCGAAACTTTTCCCTTCACAGCTTGAAGTATAAACGTGAATAAGCCCATCAAATTTTGAGTTTTCTCTATGGCTAACTGTGTCCACAACCGCACCGGCTGTGATCTCTCGAATCTTGAGCGAAACTCCTCAAGGTATCTGGGCATCTGCTCTATTCTGGCAGCTATTGCATCAATCCGCTTTTCCAAAGGGGCATAATCCCTCGTAAACATTATGAATATTAATCCGCCTAAATCCTCTGAAACGTCGGGGTTTAATTCGTGAATACGCCTCTCATAGAAGTCGAACTTCCAGCGTTCATAAGCCTTCTCCAAAACTTCCCAATCTATTCTATGATCTTCACTTAGTTCCGCAGGGTTTACAGTCTCCTTTAAACGGGCAAGTCCCTCCTCTATCAGCTTAAGATTTTCCAGAAACCTTTCAGTGGAACCCTTCGGCAGCATATAATCGTAGGGTTCATGAAGCCCCAAATAGGTGGCAAAGTCAGGGTTCTTCTCCAGAAACTTTTCTAAAAACTCTTTTGTAAGCTTTTCAAACACTTCATTTGCGCTCATCTTCAACCCTTTCAGATTTTTAGCAAGTTTTAAGTTTTATAGCTTTAGCCCGCAACCGCTTGAAAACAGCATAAGTTCTTTAAGACGTAAATGGTATAAATAGAAGGCGAGGTATCCGCATGGCAATTGAGAAAACACCTGGAAAAAATGAGGTTCTGTTTGTGTGGTTTAACCGCTATGCTGGAGTGACAATAAAAACTCCCTCGAAAACTCTTGTTGTGGACCCTGTTGACGTGAAGCCTAAAGTTTTCCAGAAGGTTGACGCCATCCTCATAAGCCACGAGCACTACGATCACTTGGACCAGTCACTTGTTTCAGAAGTTCACAAGCTGACTGGATGCATGGTCATAGCAGACCCAACATCCGCTAGAAGACTCAGCAACATTATTCCAGCTGAGAAGCTTCATGAGGTTCAGCCGGGCTCTGAAGTTAAAGTTGGCGAAGTTTCCGTGAAAGCTGAGAAATGTAACCATCCACCAGCAGCCACGCCCATATCCTTCATAATAACAAGCGAAGACGGCGTGAAGGTTTTCCACACAGCGGACAGCCTCCCATTTCCAGAAATGGCAAGCATAGGTGAAAGAGAAAAATTCGACCTCGTCTTCTGCACAGTCGGCATAGCGCCTGGAACTTCGCCGGAAACCGGCGTCGAGATAGCCAAACTAACAAAACCAAAGGTGGCTGTTCCATATCATACTGGCTCGTCTGAAGACCTAAAAAGGTTCGGCGAACTATTGAAGAGGGAAACTCCAAAGGTCACATGCTTAATCCCAGAAGTTGGAAAGATTTACCAGGTTTCAAAAAAGGTGTAGGTGAATGCTAAAGGGAGAAGGCAGCGAAGTCAAAGTTGAAGTTTGCAAAATTCTAAACAAGATCGGAGCCCTACAATTTGGAACTTTCAAACTTACAAGCGGGAAAATAAGCCCGTACTATATAGACTTGCGCATAGTTCCAAGCTTCCCAGATGCCTTCCAGAAAATTTGCAACCTCTACACAAACTTTGTTAAGGAGAAAATAGGTTTGGAAAACTTCGAAAGAGTTGCCGGAATACCAGTGGCAGGTATACCCTTTGCTTCGATGGTAGCCTACAACCTCAAAAAGCCATTTCTATACATACGCAAGGGTGTACGCCTCCACGGAAGACAAAGAAGGGTTGAAGGGATCCTTACACCTGGAGACCGAGTTCTACTGGTAGATGACCTAATCACAACTGGACTATCCCTTAGAAGAGCTGCAAAAGCCATAACGGCTGAAGGCGGAATAGTAAACGACGCTGTTGTCCTCCTCGACAGGGAAGAAGGCGGTGAAGAAAGGCTAAAGAAAAGCGGTATTAGACTTCATGCTCTACTCAACATCACCGAAGTGGCACAGATGCTTTACGAGACCGGTTCAATAAATGAAGAACAACTAAAAACTATTTTGAAGCAGATTAAAAGGGAATAAAGAAAGCATTGGAAGGTGTTTGCGGCTTCACTCGTAGAATATCAGTTCCTTCTCCTCTAATATTTCGTGAAGCTTGTGGACAGCGTCGTAAACGTCTTGCTCTCTTTTGGCTCCTGTGCAAACAAGCTTGCCACTTGCAAAAAGTAGTATAACAACCTTCGGATTGTCCATTCTATAAATTAAACCTGGAAACTGTTCAGGCTCATACATGGTTTTTCCAAGCGTGTAAGCTGCCTTCTCCAAATCTATCATTCCGCCTAAACTTGCGGAAGCCACAATATTCTGGATTTTCAGTTCAGGCTTGCTTATGATTATTATCCCGCCGCGCTTCAACTCCTTAATAACCTTCATGACGGCCCTGCGCGCTTCTTTCTCGGATTTGGCTCCTGTGCAAACCATCTTGCCAGAGTTAAAGATTAATGTGGCTGTCTTAGGCCTCTTAAGCCTAAAAACAAGTCCTGGAAACTGTTCTGGACGGTACTCAACTCCTGGATAGCCCTTAACAACAGCGTTCAAGTCCACTTTCTGGTTTAGGGTTGCAGAGGCCACAACATTCTCTATGCTTATCACGGCTTTAACTTTGGGCATGAAACACCACTTCTACATATGAAGTCTTTAAATACCCTTTATAAAGCCTTAGGTTTAAAACCATATAAAGATTTAAACTAATTTTGGGAAAACCTTAAATTCAGTTAATTGCAAACCATGACTTTAATAAAAGGTGAAGAGTTGGGGAAAACATTAAAGTCGGGGTATACGTTTCTACCCCCTGCAATTTTTGCATCATTCCTTTTAGCCTTCTACTTAAACTTCAAGATTCTTCCTGGACCGGAATTTATATTTTTATGCTTGTTTGTGTATGCTTCCTATACTAAAAGTGATAATCGTTTTGTGAAGACCTTCACGCCATTTGTTATATCCTTTCTATCTTATGAGGCGTTGAATAGACTTATTGACAGCGTGCCAAGGTGCATTCATGTTCAGGAGCCGATAACTGCTGACTTGTTGGTTTTTAATGCTGTTCCAACACTTGTGCTTCAGCAGTCTATTAGGATGCCTATTTTGGACTACATTGGGGCTGCCTTTTACTCTTTGCATTTTATAGCGCCAACATTTTTTGCGTTCTTATTGTGGAAGTATAAGCCGGAGCACTACCAGAAGTATGCCCTTGCATTTATGACATGCACTTATAGCGCCCTCATAACCTTCCTTGTTTTTCCCGTTGCCCCTCCTTGGTATGGAGTAGGAGCTACTAGAATACTTTTTCAGGTTGATGGTAGTTTGGGTATCCCTATGTATCGGGCAATCTATGACTATATTGGGGTGAACCCGTTTGCAGCATTTCCAAGTCTCCATTCGGCAATTCCATGGATCATAGCCCTCTCCGCTCTTAAAGCGTGGAGGAAGAGGGCTTTGCCAATCTTAATTTTTCCATTAATGGTTTGGTTTAGCGCCGTTTATCTTGGAGAGCATTATGTGATTGATGTGGTTGGTGGGATTCTTTATGCAACTTTGGCCTTCATAGTAGCATACAACAAAGAGAGGATTGTTAAGGCTAGGTTTACCTTCGGTGGGTATGTTGCTGATTCGATATTGGATAGTTTGGAAAAGGTGAGGCTTCCGGTTTATCGAAGAAGTGAGCAGTTGTACGCGTTTATGGTTCGGCGTACTTTGTGGTAAGCGTGATTTATTCCTTATGGTTTTCGCCAAAGGTCTGAGACGCGTCCAACCTTGACGAGTTTCCATTTTCCAAAAAAGTCCTTCTTATAAAAGTGGTATAGGCCGCATTGGGGACACTGCATAATTCGCCTGTTTTTCTCGTAGTCGATCTCGTAAAGTTTTAGTTCGACGCCGCATTCGATGCATTTTGGCTGCGCTTTTGCTGTTTCCTTAAACATTAGGCTGCCCAACCCTTTTTATTTTCCATGTTTTTAAGAGATTGTAAAGCTTCCATGCATTGTATATTGCCATTATTATGAGAAGGAATTGGAACCATGAGAATGTTGGAACGCCGAGGCGTAGACCACCGTTTACTTCATAATTTATTTGGTATGCTAGGAGGCTTTGAGCTAAGTCGGCCTCTTCTACTAATTGCTCGTGGAAATTCAAGTCAGAAAACATGCCGTTTATAGTTACCATTCTACCTTCTGGGGGTCTATGGGTTCCGGCTCCGGGCTGCCAAAAGGTTAAGGAACCCCATAAGCTGAAGATTATAAGCCCTACGAGTATTGCGTTTATGATTATGTATGAGATTAGGTTTAGCCCTATTTTTGAAACTGGCTTTTCCTCTTCCTTTTCTGTTAATGTTTCTTCG
>JAWAZO010000020.1:0-20632 GCA_038817565.1 Bathyarchaeia archaeon | reverse complement strand
AAAGGCGTTTTGAGGAGGCTATGGATGACGACTTAAATATAAGTGTAGCTTTAGCTGCCCTCTTCGATTTCGTTAGGAATGTGAATAAACTTATGGACGAGAACAAACTGAACAAACAAGAAGCAAATGAAATCTATAACCTTATGATGAGGTTTGACAAGGTCTTGGGCGTTATAGGCGAAGTTAAAGCTGAGGAGAAGTTGCCACCAGAAGTTGAGGAATTGATTAAGAAAAGAGAGGAAGCTAGGAAAGCTAAAGACTGGGCGACGGCTGACAAGATTAGGGATCAACTTAATGCTATGGGCATAATATTGGAGGATACGCCTCAAGGGGTGAAGTGGCGAATAGAAAAACGCTAATGCAATTCTTTTCCATGTATATTCCATTCTGTTGTGGCGTACTTTTCTCTGCAGATTTTTTCTGCTAACTCCTTCTCGTAACTTGTTAAATCATCTTTTTCAAGCGTTATATTTAGCGCTTTTTGGAAGCCTTCGACCAGGATGTTGTACACCGTGGCGTGCTGTATTTCTTTTCCAAGCTCCGCCCTTATTGAGGTTATTTTGTTTTTTGCTATACCTACAACTTCCATGCACGTTTTTGCCCATGGAACCTTTATGAAAGTAAACATTCTTTCGAAGTTAACATCCACCAATATTGTTCCGTGTTGCAGAACCGCGTTAGATTTATGGCACTGGGCGCTTCCGGAAATTTTTCTCCCGTTTACTGTTAGGTTTGGGCATGCCCTTGCGTCACCCTCGTTAAAGTCTGCCTTTAACCCTAGAATTTTTAGGGCTTCAACTATGCCCGCATAAATTTTTGCGTAAACCTCTGTTATCTCTTTTGCTTTTAGATCTTCTTTATTTGCAACTATACTGTAAGTTATTTCGCCATCAGCATCGTGGTAGACTGTCCCTCCGCCGGTTATTCGCCTGACAACGTCAACGCCGTTCCTACGACAGTTTTCTAGGTAAACTTCATTCTCTACCTTTTGAAAACGTCCAATGGAGACTGCTGAGGGTTTCCAGCGGTAAAACCTTATAGTGTTGGGTGCCAATCCCCTTATTCTCGCTTCTAGTATGGCTTCATCTATCGCCATATTCATGTAGGCATTGTTAGTCTCAAACTTTAATAGTCTCCAACCAGCCATTTTGTAAGGCTCCGCTCCCATTAGTCTTAAACGTATTTCTTCATTTAGAAAATTTCTGTTTTGGATTTTCAAGCTAATACGAGTTTCCCCCTCTAGTTTTTGCTGCTCTCGTCTCGTTCAGTTTAAATATTAGATGTGCGATTACACGTAGCGAGAGGAAAACGTAAGCTATGGGTTCGAAGTCTCCAAAGGGCGAGTTCGCCGCAAGGAAGCTTGCAGAAAAGAGGAAGAAGTTCCGTTGGAGTAGCATGTATTATAAAAGACGCATGCTAGGCTTAGACGTTAAGGCTGACCCCCTTGAAGGGGCACCAATGGCAAGAGGCATAGTCCTCGAAAAGGTTGGTGTTGAAAGTAAACAGCCCAACAGCGCCATAAGAAAATGCGTCCGGGTCCAGCTAATCAAAAATGGAAAGGTCATCACGGCTTTTCTTCCCGGAGATGGAGCCCTAAACGTTGTTGACGAACACGATGAGGTAATAGTTGAGGGCATAGGCGGCTCCCGTGGGAGAAGCATGGGCGACATCCCCGGCGTCCGTTGGAAAGTTATAATGGTCAATGGTGTCTCTTTGAAGGAGCTTGTGCTTGGTAGAAAGCAAAAGCCGATGCGGTGATAAGATTGAGTAAGGAGAAAGAGCCAAAGACTAAAGAAACAGAGGAACAGAAAAAGGTTGAGCGAAAAGCTGAAGAGAAGGAGATAAAGCTTTTCGGAAAATGGAGTTTCAAAGAAGTTGAAGTTAGAGACCCTGGTTTGAAGAGGTACATATCACTAAAGCCTGTTGTTGTCCCCCATAGCATGGGTCGCCACGAGCACAAACGCTTTGGAAAAGCGAATGTAAACATTGTGGAGAGACTTGTAAACAATCTTATGCGCCCAGGGAAAAACGCTGGTAAAAAGGCAAAAGCCATAAACATTGTTAAACACGCCTTCGAAATAATCCACCTGCGCACCGGAAGAAACCCAATAGAAGTTCTTGTGAGAGCTGTTGAGAACTCTGCACCATGTGAAGACACTACAAGAATCGCCTATGGTGGCATTGTATACCACTTATCTGTTGATGTTTCACCCCAAAGGAGGGTCGACCTAGCTCTAAGGTACATTTGTGAAGGAGCACGACAAGCAGCTATGCATAACCCCCGATCAATTGAAGAATGCCTTGCGGAAGAACTTATTCTAGCAGCAAACAACGACATGAAAAGCTATGCAGTTTCAAAACGTCATGAACTGGAAAGGATAGCCATGGCTTCAAGATAGCCGCAAACCTATTTTGTGTGGATTTCAACAACATCTCCATCCTCAAGGGTGAATGTAGCCCCAACTTTTTGTGGACTGAAAACAAGGCGTTTGGCCCAAACCTTCGCGTAGGCAAAATTCTCGCTTAAGTCGCTGTGAATATTTCTAGCTAAATCGTAAACCGTTGAGCCTCTTTTCATGACGAAGGGCTTTTCTGAAGCGCTTCTTTCAGCCGGTTCTTTCGTGTAGACACGAATTAGATCTAGAGTTTTGAATAAGGCTTCACCTATTTCCTTTATGCCTATTCCCGTTTTGCATGAGACGGCAATTATAGGGAGCTGCCCACCAACATGTTCCTCTAAAATTTTAAGGTTATCCTTTGCAATTTCCATGTCAATTTTGTTTGCAACGATTATGGCTGGCTTGTAAATTGTGCTTTCAAAGATGGCGTCTTCAACGTCGTCCAGTGTTGCCTCGCCATAAATTTTGACAACGGCGTCTGTAACCCTATAGCTTTTTAGAAGCTCCTCGACATCTTTAAAGTTGCAATTTAGAAGCCTTCCAAAAACTATTATGCGCAAACCGGTGCCCATATACTTTCTTTCAATTTCAACACGCGCTTTCGGTTTACTGACAAGTATTCGAGCCTTCTCCAGTTCTTCGAGGATTGTGGACAATTGCCAAACAGGGTTTTGCGTCAAATCCACCATTAGAATCAAACCATCCGCATTTCTAGCAAGGGCAAGGGTTTGAGGACCCCAAGCTTTCCCGTCTGCTGCCCCTTCCATTAAGGCTGGGGCTTCAACAAGCTGGAATTGAATATCCTCGTAGGTAAGCATGCCTGGAACAGGCTCTCTAGTTGTATAAGGAGCTGGTGAAACCTCAACTTTTGCGTTGGTGGCGGAAAGGAGGAGACTGCTTTTCCCAACATTTGTCAGACCTAAAATGACTATTTGGGCTGCGCCTTCTTTCTCCATGAAAAATTTTGGTCCACTTTTGCCAGTCTTTCGCCGTTTTCCTTCTTCAAGTTCCCTTCGCAGAACAGCCATTTGCTTTTTAACTTGAGCGCACAGCTTGGCTGTTCCCTTGTGCTTTGGGACGAGACTTAGAAACTCTTGCATGAGCTGAAGCTTCTCTCTAGGGTTTCGGGCAGCTGAAACCTCGGCCCACTTTCGTTTGGCTTCCGCTGGCAGGTTTGTAGGCATAAGCCGTACGCGTCCCAAAAACTTTATTCAAAATGAAGGCTAATATCCGTTTCGAAAGGGAAATGCCAAACAGCGACTCGAGTGGGCTCACGAAGCTCTGAATAGCTAAATCACCACTAAAAATGTTAATGTCCATGCTTAAAGGCTGGAATGTCTGGGAAGTCTAAAGAAAATTTGCAAACGTTCAATAATTTTAGTATCAAACGGTTTCATCATAAACTTAAAATAATTGAATGAACAGTTGTGTAAACGAATCCACTAAAAATAGGGAAAATTTAGAGTTTAAAATATGGAGGAAAAGGGATGAGTAGACCGGAAAAACCCCACCTAAACCTAGTGATTATGGGACACGTTGACCATGGAAAGTCAACAACAACCGGACACATGCTCTACTTAGCGGGAGTCGTTGACGAAAGAACTGTGAAGCAATACGAGGAAGAGGCTAAAAAAATGGGCAAGGAAACTTTCAAGTACGCATGGATTCTCGACAACCTAAAGGAAGAAAGAGAAAGAGGACTAACAATAGACCTACGATTCCTAAAATTTGAAACTAAAAAATACTACTTCACCATCATCGATGCACCAGGCCATAGAGACTTCGTCAAAAACATGATTACTGGCGCAAGCCAAGCCGACGGCGCCATACTCTTTGTATCAGCGAAAAGAGGGGAATTTGAAGCTGGCATAGGTCCTGGTGGGCAGACGCGGGAGCATGCCTTTTTGGCTTTTACTCTTGGCGTTAATCAGCTCGTTGTAGCTATCAACAAGATGGATGACCCTACAGTTAACTGGAGCCAAGAACGCTACAACGAGGTCAAGAACGAAGTTGCCAGAATGCTCAAAATGGTAGGCTACAAAGTTGAGAAGATTCCATTCGTGCCAACCTCAGGATGGACCGGCGACAACCTTGTTAAACCAAGCGACAAAATGCCATGGTACAAGGGACCAACCCTAATAGAGGCATTAGACGTATTTGAAGTCCCACCGAAGCCATTGGACAAGCCGCTGCGAATTCCAATACAAGACGTTTACAGTATAACAGGCGTAGGAACAGTGCCTGTCGGCAGGGTTGAAACAGGAGTTCTAAAAGAAGGCGACACGGTCATATTTATGCCGGCTAATAAGCAAGGCGAAGTTAAGTCAATAGAGATGCACCATACAAGAATTCCAAGGGCTGAACCGGGCGACAACATAGGATTCAACGTTAGGGGCATAGCTAAAACAGACATACGCCGAGGAGACGTTTGTGGACATGTTAACAACCCACCAACAGTGGCAAGGGAGTTCATAGGCCAAATAATCGTCATATACCACCCAACAGCCATAGCCGCCGGCTACACGCCCGTACTCCACTACCACACTGGACAAATGGCGTGCAGATTCACCGAACTTATAAGGAAGATTGACCCGCGCTCCGGACAGGTTGTCGAAGAAAAACCATCTTTCCTAAAGACCGGAGACGCCGCACTTGTGCGGATGGAACCACTGCGCCCAATAGCCATTGAAGCCTATTCAGAGTTTTCAGAGCTTGGAAGATTCGCCGTAAGAGATATGGGAACAACTATAGCCGCTGGCATAGTGAAGGAAATAACCAAAAAGGGGCTACAATAGCCTCATCCTCTCTTTTTATCTTTGGGCTCTATAGAAGCATAGAAGCTAAAATTAAACATGTTATAGAGAGCTTAAACCGTTTAACAGAGACAAAGTAGCCAAATTTTCTTAAAAAATAAAAAAGGGATGAAGATGATATTTTATACTAGCAGTTTTCCGTTTTCCATTATTTTCTTGCCGTCAAATATTAGGGTTGGTTTTGGAATTATGAAGTCTTGATGGAGATCTGATGAAACCTTTCCACCCATGTGGGAGTTGTCGCCTATTGCAAGATGGACTGTGCCCCTAATCTTTTCCGATTCAAGAACATTGTCTGGACGTTTTGCATTCGGGTTAGTGCCCACTCCTAGTTCTGCTAGATTTCTGCGGGAGACGTAGGGCTCAGTTTTCTTGCTGAAATCCAATAGGCTTCTGAATTCGTCGCCTACTTTTCCGCCTCCAATAATTTCTGTCACGTATCCATCCTTGAATATAAGCGTCATTTTTTCTTTTAAGTCTGGGAACCAGTTCGGTTCAACCACAACCTTTCCGTTTGCCGTGCCTTCAACTGGTGCGCAGTAGGCTTCTCCGGATGGCAAATTGCCCCAAGAACCTTTTTCTTTAAATATCCCAGCATCAACCATGCCATTTCTGCCCTTCAAACTGAAAGTTATGTCTGTGCCGCCAGGAGATGTTATTTTCGCCTCATTGGCTTTAGTCATTAAATCAGCAATTTTCTTTGTTTCTTTCTCTATCTCGCGATAATCTGCTGCCATTGGCCCACCTGGATAGAACATTTCAGCTAAAAACATCGGCATACTTGCGACACGAGCCCCAGCCTTGCACGCGTTAACTCTTGCGTCTGTGTGGGTTAGTGAATACGTTGTTATGGCGATAACGACGTCTGCAGCTTTCATTTTCTCCTCAACTTCTTTTCCAGGGTAGGTTCCATGCTTACCAACTGATGGATAAACAAAGAATTCAACTTTGGAGTCTGGAAACTTTTCAGCCGCAATTTCGCTTACCATTTTTGCCAGCAGCGATCTTGTTATCGCATCTGCAATTTTCCCGCTATCCTTGGACTTCCATTCCTCCGCTGTTGGAACGTCGGTCAAGACCAAAATTTTTTCGCCTTTCTTTAATCCCATATTCACTTTGAACATGTTGACGACGCCGTCGACGATCTTCTCCTTTTCAATCATAGACTCCACCACAGCATCAGACCTTATCCTAGTATTTACCTAGCTTCTTGGCGAGCTTGGCAAGTTCCGGCTCAACAACCCTGCCATTGTCGAATATTTGTTTTCCATCAAGCCATACAGATGTGTTTAGGCATATGCCATCGGTGTGTGAAGGCGCTGGGATTGGTTCGCCTCCCGTTAGCATTTGACCAACATAGCCTATTCCCCATTCTGTGCAGCCCCAGACTCTCTCATCCTCTACAATATTTCCAGTAAGTTTGGCTCCAGGGTTAACACCGTAACAGACATGGGCCATTCGAAGCATTAATGGGTCGTTGAAGCTTTTGAGCCATGCCTCGAAGGTGCGGGCTTCTTCGCCACCCTCTATTTTTTGGATGACTCCCTCCTTGACGTGCAGCTTTATTGGAGTTTTCACAAGTCCTATTGGTGGAACAACGGATCCATCAAAGACTATTACACCATTTATGGACTTAAAAATTGGAGACCAGCCTATTTGCCCACCGAGCATGTGTGAACCGGGGGTATCTGCATAGCCCACTTCACAGATTACCGGCCTCTTGGGGTCGTTGTCAAATTCTACATTTCCACCCGCTGGAGTTGTCATTTTAACATGTTTTGCCGCCTTTGTCATTTCCACTAGTTTCTCTTGGAACTTTGCTAGGGTTGGTAAGTCAACTCTGGCTATGACTCTAACCATCATGTCAACGTTCATGCCCACTAGGCACATGTGGCGGATCTTCTTATTCTCCTTCATCACTCTTTCATAGGGTGTTGAGTAGAGGAGCCATTCATTATTGAATTCAACCCAAGCGTCGGCGTTGTTTAAGGCTGCGGTTAATGCTTCCACAGGCAGCATTGGATCCGCGGCTTTTCCCACACCTAAAGGTGAAGCCAGCCAAATAACCATGGGCTTTGCTCCGACTGCGAAGGCTGCTCCAGCTGTTGCATCAACAACTCGCGGGTCAGACTCCGTATCCGCAGTTATAACAAAGGTTTCGCCGGGTTTTAGTTTGAACATTTCTGAGACAAGTTTATGCGCCGCCTTAGCCAATTCATACTCATAATACTGCGGCATCCTATACCTCCGGAAAATCATTATTCGGGATGTTACTTTATAAAGCTTATGAAAACATTTTTAGAGAACATTATCATTAGTTGTTCCATCAAAATCTGGTTGGTGAAGGAATGGACGTGTTTGAGGCAATAAAGGGTAGGAGAAGTATTAGAAGGTATAAAAGAAAGCCTGTTGACAGAGAGTTGATAAAGAAATTGTTAGATGCTGCCCGCTGGGCGCCTTCTGGTGGGAACATTCAACCGTGGCTTTTTATAGTCATCGAAGACCCAAAGTTGCTTGACGTGGTACGGAAAGTTTCTCCCGGATATTTCGGTGAGGCACCTCTTGCTATACTTGTCTGCTCGAATAAGGAGAAGGCCTACAAAGTCGGAGGCACCCTTGGGAGAGACTATCTCACGATCTGTGACTGTGCGATGGCTGTGCAAAATATGCTTTTAGCCGCATACGCGCTTGGCCTCGGAACCTGTGTTGTGAAATCATTTTCACATACGGCAATAAAGGAGTTGCTGGCTATTCCACAGGGTATCGAGCCAGAACTTTTAGTGATAGTGGGTCATCCAGATCAAGCGCCTAAGCCGCCTCCTAGAATTCCGTTGAATGAAATAGTTTACTTAAACAAGTACGGTGAAAAGTTTCCTAATTTGGAGGGGTGAAAATGAGTTACGTTAAACAAAGCGGAGATGATTACCTTTTCGAAATTGCAGTTTTTCTAGCCACAAGTGCTCTGAACTGCATCGACGAGCCTCCTCTTTATGGACCCTTTAGACTGCTCGACGCGTTAAGCAAAGTTGCTGATTTACCAAAATACGCACCATGTCTAAAGGAGGATCCATTCCTTCAGAAAATAAAAGCCATTGTAGATGAGAAAAAGTTTCTCGTAATGTTTAGCGCGGAGGAGTTTAGGAAAGCAATAGACGAAATTGTCAAAATGTTTGCAGAAGAGCTTAAAAGGAGATATCTAGAAAAAGCAGGCGAAAGTGGTGGGTGATCTTCAAAAAGCATAATATACACGCATAGAGGTGAATGGTGTCAAAATCCCCCTTCCGCCCGCAATATTTCTCCATAAGTTAACATCTTAGAAAGGTTATTAATTATTATTTGCTTCAATGGTTTGAGGGAAGTTTATGCTTGGAACAGAATGCCTGGGTAACAGTCAAAAAGTTGAAGAGGAAAAGGAGAGAAGAAGAGCTGTCATAAAGCCAATAAATGAAAGGATAGCAAGGCTCAGAGAGGAGAGCGTCAAAGCTGAAGTTAAACTCTCTGTTGAGAGGGCAAAGCTGATAACAGAATTTTACAAAAGTGAGGAGGTTAAAGGGAAATCCATTCCTGTTCAACGAGCACTTGCATTCAAATATTTACTAGAACATGTCTCTTTACCAATTGAAGATGGTCAGCTCATAGTTGGTTTAAGGGGAACTGGCCCAAAAGAGGTCCCCACTTATCCAGAAATATGCGTCCACTCCATGGAAGATCTAGAAGTTTTAGATTCGCGGAAGAACATGCCTTACAAAGTGGATGAGAAAGCTAAAGAGATTTACAAAAATGAAATCATTCCCTTCTGGAAAGGCAAATCGATGAGAGATATCATATTTAACAATTTACCTCAAGAGTGGAAGGACGCCTACGAGGCCGGGGTATGGACCGAGTTCATGGAGCAGAGGGCGCCTGGGCACACGGCAGGTGGAGAAAGAGTATTCAAAAAGGGTCTATTGGCAATAAAAGAGGAGATTAAGCAGCAGATGAATAGACTTGAACCTTGCGACCCAGAATATTATGAGAGGATGGAAGAGTTGAAGGCGATGGATATCGTTGCTGATGCATTAATAACTTATGCGAAGCGTTATGCTGAAAAACTGGAAAAAATGGCGGAAGATGAAACAGACCCTCAAAGAAAGGAAGAGCTTAAACAGATGGCGGAAATATGCCGCTGGGTTCCGGCTAACGCGCCTAGAACTTTTTGGGAGGCCCTTCAGCATTATTGGTTTATTCATGTCGGCATAACTTATGAAACAAACCCGTGGGACTCATTTACACCTGGAAGATTAGACCAGCATCTTTACCCGTTCTATAAACGAGATATTGAGGAAGGAAGACTCACGAGAGAGAAGGCTAAAGAGCTTCTTGAAGCCTTCTGGGTTAAATTTAATAATCAACCAGCAGTTCCTAAGGTTGGCGTGACATTAGAGGAAAGCTTCACATACAATGACTTCGCAAAAATCAACATTGGTGGATTAAAAGAGGATGGCACGGACGCAGTTAATGAACTTTCATACTTAATTTTAGAGGTTCTAGACGAAATGCGTACAATGCAGCCGAACACAGCTGTCTTAGTAAGTAGCAGAAATCCAAATAGTTTCCTCATAAAAGCTTTGAAGGTTGTCGCCCCGGGATTTGGCGAACCACCAGTATTCAATTTTGACGGTGCCATTGTAAAGATGCTTCGGCAAGGCAAAACATTAGAGGATGCTCGGAAATGCGGAGTAAGCGGATGCGTAGAAACAGGAGCCTTCGGAAAAGAGGCGTACATATTAACGGGCTACTTAAACCTTCCAAAAATTCTCGAAATAACGTTGAATAATGGAGTGGACCCGAGAATAAAAAAGAAAATTGGTGTAGAAACAGGTGACCCAAGGAATTTTAAAACCTTCGAGGAGCTCTTCGACGCTTTTTTGAGACAGCTAAAACATTTTGTTTCATTGAAAGTTAAGGGGAACGACATAATAGAAACCCTCTATGCTAAATATCTACCTGTTCCGTTTTTGTCACTCTGGATCGAAGACTGTGTAAAAAATGCAAAGGACTACAATTGTGGTGGAGCGAGATATAATACGAGTTACATTCAGGTTGTGGGTTTGGGAACCCTCACGGATTGCTTAGTTTCGCTGAAATACAACGTGTTTGAAAAGGGAAGCTTTACAATGGACGACGTTCTCGAAGCCCTTAGCAGAAACTACGAAGGATATGAAATGATGCGCCAGATCTTCTTGAATAAGACTCCGAAATATGGTAACGACGACGACTATGCCGATGAAATTGCAAAGAGAATAGTGGACGCTGTTGTTGAGTTGATAGAGAGCTATCCTCCGACACCTGTGAGAAAGGCCTCTCGGAGGGTCTACTTCCTTCCAACAACAGTGCATATATATTTTGGCAAAGTTACTGGAGCAACACCGGATGGGAGAAAAGCTGGACAACCCTTATCTGAAGGAGTTTCTCCGGTTCAAGGAATGGACAGAAAGGGGATAGTTGCTGTTTTCAGATCTGTTTCAAAAATTGACTGGGATAAAACGGGTGGCGCATTGCTTAACCAAAAACTTAGTCCAGACTTGACAAAGGGTGAGGAGAACCTTGAAAAACTAGCTCAAACTATCAGAGCCTTCTTTATAATGGGCGGCCACCATGTTCAGTTCAATGTTGTAAGTACTGAGCTGCTCCGTGAAGCACAAAGGCGTCCCCAAGACTTTCAAGACTTAATGGTTAGAGTGGCAGGATACAGCGATTACTTTGTAAACCTTCCAAAAGGACTTCAAGACGAAATAATTGCACGGACAGAGCAGAGAGAGATATGAGGCAACCAAACTTGTCAATAGCGGCAGATACGCCTAAAAAACATGTGGAAGGAAGAATTTTTGACGTTATGCGGTATGCAATACACGATGGACCTGGAGTCAGAACAACAATCTTCATGAAGGGCTGTCCGTTGCAATGCTGGTGGTGTCATAACCCTGAAGGGATCTCAAGTTCCAACGACCTCGCATATTTCGAATACAAATGCATTAGCTGTAAAACATGCCAAAACATTTGCCCCACCAAAGCCATAAAATTTGAAGGAAACCGGCAGATCATCGACAGGAACATTTGTACAAAGTGCGGTGCATGCGCAGAAACTTGCCCAACAGGAGCCTTAAAAATAATTGGGCGCACAATCAGCCTAAAGGAGTTAATGGCCATTATTGAAAGGGACATCATATTATATGACACTTCAGGTGGAGGTGTAACCTTCTCTGGGGGAGAACCCCTTTTCCAACCAATTTTCTTATTAGAAGCTATAAAAGAATGTAAAAATAGAAAGATCCACGTGGCATTAGACACCTCAGGATACGCTCATCCAGAAGTTTTTAAATCTATTGCGGGAAATGTCGACCTATTTCTTTACGACTTAAAGTTGTTAAACGACTTTAACCATCGCAGATATACGGGTGTCTCAAACAAGTTTATCTTAGAAAATCTCGCTTATCTTGTGAAAAACAGAAGGGGGAAAGATGTCATCATTAGATTTCCTGTGGTGCCCCAAATCACCGACACAGATGAGAACATTAAGAGCTTGTTAGAACTTCTCCGGCTTTTAGACGGCTTAGAGGAAGTTGACCTATTGCCCTTCCATGATATAAGTGAGAAGTACATGCGCATTGGGAAAAAATATTTAATGCCGTTCCATAGTGCCCCATCGGAAGAGAAATTGATTTATATTAAGAGGGAAATTGAGGCTATAGGACTTCGAGTTAAAATTGGGGGCTAATTCTGGAATATCACTGATTTTAGAACGAGACGCCGTGTTTACTTTGTATAAAGGTGACATGCCACGTAGTGATCCGCTTCTGTCATTACAAATTCTGGCTCCTTTGTTTTACATATTTCGGTTACAAAGGGGCATCTGGTGTGAAAGCGACATCCGGGAGGTGGGTTAATTGCGCTTGGCACCTCACCACTTGAAGTTATCCCTCTGGGCTTAAGTTTCTCCTCCTCATCCGTTAGCACTGGTACTGACGAAAGTAGCATCTGAGTGTAGGGATGCAGCGGTTTCTGGAAGAACGTTGCAGTTGGGGCAAACTCAACGATTTTAGCGAGATACATTATGGCAACTCTCGAGGCCACGTTCCTCATAAGACTTAGGTCGTGTGTTATGAACAAATATGAAAGATTTAATTCCTGTTGAAGCTTCATTAAAACTCGAATTATTTTAGCCTGGATTGAAACGTCGAGGGCTGATGTAGGTTCGTCCAGTACAATGAATGAAGGGTTTGTCGCTATAGCCCTTGCAATCGCTATTGCTTGCCGTTCACCTCCACCGAGGTCTTTTGGTCTCCTCTGCATGAACTTTTCCGCGGGTAACTCCACAGCTTCAAGGAGCGCCGCAACTCTTTTGTCAAGCTCCTCATGGCTTTTAACTAAACCGTGAATTCTTAGAGGCAGCCCAACTATCTCCTTAACAGTTTTTGTAGGGTTTAAAGAGGAGGCAGGATCCTGGAAAACTATTGCCATATCCTTTTTCAAATGTTTTGGCCGTTTTTTCGCATGGACGGAGATGTCTTCTCCTTTAAAGATTATCTTGCCAGATGTGGGAGTGTAAATTCCCATTATCACATATCCTGTTGTGCTCTTCCCCGAACCAGACTCTCCAACCAAACCAAAAGTTTCGCCTGGTTTAATTGCAAAGCTTATTCCGTCAACGGCTCTTACGGTTCCAAAAGTGGTTTTGAAATGTTTTACAAGGTTATCCACGATAAGAAGGCTTTCACTTTTTTCCATTGCTATTTTCACCTTTTTTCATAAAGCCAGCATGCAACCTCATGTCCCTGGCCATTTACATCGAAGAAGGGGGGCGCCTCCTTTCGGCACACCTCTTTTGCATAATCACAGCGAGGGTGGAATCTACATCCAGATGGCGGATTCACATAGTCTGGAATATGCCCTTTAATGCCCTCTGAAAATCCTTCACCGGTTAACTTCGGCACGGATTGTAGTAGCCCTTGCGTGTATGGGTGTAGGGGTTCTGAAAAAAGCTCGTTTGTTTCCGCTGCTTCAACCATGTTTCCAGCGTACATTACATAAACTCTGTCAACAGTCCCCCTTACAGCGCCGAGGGCATGTGAAATTAGGATGACTGATAACTTTCTTTCCTCAACAAGGTTTTTTATTAAACGTAAAACTTGGTCTTGAATTGTAACGTCAAGGTTTGTCGTAGGCTCATCTGCTATTAAAAGGTCCCTTGCTGCGGTTAGGGACATGGCTATACATATCCTCTGCCTCATACCTCCGCTCAATTGGAACGGATAGCTGTCTAGAACTCTTTCAGGGTCAGGTAGTGCCACTTCTTCGAGAATCTTTAGGCACATTTCATGAATTTTCTCTTTTGTAAGCTTCTCGCTGCTGGAGCCTATTGAATATTTGATGACGTCTCCAAGCATGTCCTTCACTTTGAAAACTGGGTTAAGCGCCGCTGTCGGGTCTTGAAAAATCATTGTTATATGTTTTCTTCTAACATCTGCCAATTCTTTATCTTCCATTTTAAGCACATCTTTCCCCTTAAAATTTATACAGCCCCCCTTGATTATGGCGTTTGAAGCTAGAATCCTCAGAACAGCCCTCATAGTTGTTGTTTTCCCACAGCCAGATTCGCCGATTAACCCAACTTTTTCTCCTTCTCCCACCTTTAGGTTTACCCCATTAAGCACTTTCAACTCGCCCAAATAGGTCTTATAGCTCACATAGAGATCCTTGATTTCCAATAGCGGCTTCAGAGTCTACCTCGCCTCCTCAACAAATATATCTCGAACGCCATCGCCTAAAAGGTTGAAGCCCAAAATTATTATTGATATGGCTATGGCTGGGAAAATGCTTATCCACCAAAACTCTGGCATATATTTTCCGCCCTCAGCAACCATGGTGCCGAGGTCGGGTGTCGGGGGTTGAGCACCAAGACCAACGAAGCTCAATGCTGACCCTAGAAGAATAACCCAGCCGACATCAAGTGTCACTTTTGTCAATATTGGTCCCAAACAGTTCGGTAGAATTTCCTTAAATATTATATGAAATGGACCAGCACCCATCACTTCAGCGGCTTGTACAAAATACTCGTTTTTTAACGCTGACGCCGTATTATATACCATCCTTGTATACCATGGCCACCACATGAGTGATACCGCTATCATTGAATTGAATACGCTTGGTGTTAACACGGCCGCTATTGCAAGAGCTAAGACCAATGGTGGAACTGCAATAAAAATGTCTGAAATTCTCATTATTACGGTGTCTATCCATGTCCCCCGATAATAGCCTGCAATTAACCCTAAAACTACGCCTACAGGAACAACGAGAGATAGAACAACAGCAGCCATCGTTAGTGAATAACGGAAGCCAAAAATCGTTCTACTTAAGACATCTCTTCCAACATGATCCGTGCCGAATGGATATTTAAAACTTGGGGGGAGAAAACGTTCGCCTAGGCCTGTATAAAGCTCGGCATGCTTTGGATAAGGAGCTATCCATGGAGCCGCAATAGCTGTAAAAATAGTACCTACTGAAATTATTAAACCAACAATTGACAGCGGGCTCCTAGAGAACCTATACCATTTCCTTTTCAATTCAAATCTTGCTTCTATTTCTTTAAACCTCTTCAGAAGCGATGTTTTCATTACTCTCCCCTTTCCATCAGTCGTATTCTCGGATCTAAATATGCAACTATAATATCGACAACCACGTTCACGAATGCGTAAATTATTCCTATCACCAAGACAAGGGCAACTATGCCATTCAAGTCTGTGTTTAAGAGGAACCTTATACCTAGTTTGGAGAAACCCGGCCAGTTGAAAACCATTTCAACCAGGAAAGCGTTTGCCAACATCGCAGCTATGTCCATTCCAAGGACAGTAACAGCTGGAATTATTGATGGTTTAAGCAAATACTTGAACATTATGAGTCTCTCGGGGAGGCCTTGCGCCATGGCCATCGAAATGTAGTCTTTATCTTTGTTCTCCACCATCCCTGATCTAATTATTCTAGCATCTTGCAGCATTCCGCCAAGGCAGAGCGCCAAAGCAGGTAATATCATGTGCCACAAAACATTAAGAAACGAGTCAAAGCGCCCTGAAATTAGACAGTCCAAAGTGTAAAAATTTGTAATTTTTGGAGGTTGAGGCATGCCTCGAGAAATAACCCCTGATATTGGGAACCACTTAAGTATATGACCAAAAATCAATTGAAGTATTATTGCCATTACAAAGGCTGGAATTGATATTCCGATGTATGAGAGCACTCTTACAACGTTGTCAGGCCATTTATAACAATATCTACCCGCAACGACACCAAGCAGGAAAGCTCCTACAACCTGAAAAATGGCGGCTAAAAATATTAACTCCAGTGAAGCTGGAAGATACTCAAGAATATCTTCAGTGACACTACGTCTAGTGAGGATAGAATAGCCTAAATTCCCATGAAATACATCTACCAACCAGTAAAAGTATTGTTCATGTAAAGGTCTGTCGAGTCGCAGTTGCTTTTTTGTTTGCTCATAAACCCATGGCTCAACCCTTGGTCCAAGCATCATTCTCACAGGATCCCCGGGTAACACCCTTGCCAAAACAAAGACAAGTACGGACAACCCAAATAATGAAAAAACTACTAGCAACGTTCTCTTAACAATGTATGTAGACATTTTCATGAGTTATCACTATGGACTTTTACTATAGAAAACGATGAGGAATTTAAAAGTTTTTCTAGTCCAAGATGGCTTATTACGTCACTCTGAAAATTAAAGAAAAGATAAAGGGAAGATTAAGGTGGAAGAACTTTCCAGAACCTGAAAGTTCTCTCATAGCCCATTATCATTGTGGCGTTGTTTGGATCCTCCGCGGCTGGAATGACGACAAATTCCCACTGGGCTATTGTTGTTTTGTAATCGTATATGAATAGGCTTGGACAGAGATTCATGATTTCCCTTTGAATTTGAGCATATTTTTGATATCTTTGTTGGGTATCTACTGTAGCTAGCGCATCCTCTATCATATGGTCGATGGTTTCATTTTGCAGCCATTCGCCTTGTTCCCATGTCCCACAGGACTTTGAGTGATACCTTGACTCGAGTAAGGAGCCGGCTTCTGGATAGTGTGCAGCTACAAGTATGTCGTACATATGGGCACATGTTTCAAGACTACCCATTTCCTCAACAACTTTTGACCAGAAAGTTTTGACTGGTTGAATTATTAACCCTATTTCTGCAGCAGCCTCCGCTAACAGCAAGGCGTCTAATTCTCTCTCAGGGACGTCTGCAATCCAATGAAATTCTATTGTGTAGGCTGGATTATTGATTATTTCGGGATAATATTTTGACTTTTTAAGACATTCCTCTGCAAGGGTTTTGTTGGTATAGTATATTTGACAATTAACATATCCTGGAGTTCCTTTCGGCACGCACGATGTTGCCTTAGTGTACCTTGAATATATTTGCTCCATCATTTTATCGTATGGACATATGTAGGCTATAGCCTTTCTAACCCATATATCGTCAAGTGGTGGTTTCTTAGTGTTCATATATATGTAATATTCGCTCATCTCTGGCCAAGCAACCCTTTTTATACCTTGAACTTTGTCAAGAATGTCAAGGGCCTCCTCTGGAAGCCACGCATCTGTAACTTCAAGCTCTCCATTTATCATCATAGCTATTTCAGTGGATGGACTACCCGTTGCCGTCCACATTACTGTAACTTCGGTTGGTGCATCTGGATCTACATAACCCCAATAATCGGTGAACAGTTCGTAGCGGTACCACTCCTCCGCTCTACAATCCACCACCTTGTAGGCTCCGGAGCCAGCATCGTGAGTTCTCAGCCACTCGGTTGCATAATCACCGTAATCACCATAGGGGCCTGGCTTTTTAATGTGGGCCATGACTTCAGCCTTGTCGAGGATATATAACCTTATACATGCAGACAGGAATGGCCCAAAAGTCTTCTTTAGGGTAATTTTTACTGTATAGTCGTCGACAACTTCTGTCTTATCCACATATGGGGAGAAGAGGTATGCAAAGCCTTGGCCTATGGTCAATAACCTGTCTAGGCTGAATTTAACATCTTCGGCTTTTAATTCACGTCCACTATGGAACTTTATACCTTGCCTTATCTTGAAAGTGTATACCAATCCATCGCTTGAAACAGTCCAGCTTTCTGCAACGTGGGCCTTTACGCCACCGCCCTCACCGACTGTCTTCGGCCACAGCAAGGGGTCATACAGATTGCAAAGGCTTGTTGTGCTTAGTTCGTCATTTCCGATGGCTGGATCTATTTTGTTAGGCCAAGAGAACCCAACTCTGATTGCCCTCTTTGGAGTTGGGGTAGGGGTAGGCGCAGGAGCTTGAAAGAACGCGAAGTATATGCCGACAACCAAAGCGATGATGACTATTATTGCAATAATAGCAGCTTGCAGCTTTGTTATGGCCGATTTGTTAACAAACACTTTCAAATTTCCTCCAGACAAACTGTACCTAATAAATCGTTATATAAAACTTTCGTTCAAACATGTGTTGGCAAGTATCCTTCATCGCTTGGCGGACTTTCATAGCCATAGAGTTTGCAATGTGACAGTTTCAATTTTTGATAGAGATCCGCTAACATTTCAGCAAATTTCCATGAGATAACAACTGGATCGAGAACTGGAACTTTGATTTTCTCTATTAGTTCTTTCACAAAGCCCGATTCGCCGGTGCACCCCAAAACTATTACCTCCGCACCATCCTCTTCAACAGCCTTTTTAGCCTCGTTTATTATAGCTTGTTTCAACATTTCAGGTTCCTTAAGCATCCTCGGAACTGTAAAGTTTATCACCCTAAAAGAGGCTAGTTTCCTCTCAATTCCATATAGATACACGTTACTTTCCATTTTGGGAATCCATTTTCGCCGTCCCACAATTATTGAAAATTTGTGGCCTAGCGTTGCGGCAACATGCATTGTAGCTTCTGCAACACCAATAACCGGAATGGAGACTATCTCTCTAGCTTCTCTGAGACCTGGATCATAGAAACACCCTATAATTACTGCGTCGTATCCCTCGTTTTCAGCCCATTTAACCCATCTTAGCGTCTCCTCCATATTTAGATGCTCGTAGTAATGATATTCTAAGTGTACTGGTCCACTGGTTAGATGCACTACTTTAACCTCAACATCCGGCCTTTTTACTTGGTTAATTGTCTTTAGAATATGTCCATCGAAGGCGTCTGTTCCAACAGGGTTTATGAACAATATCTTTAACATGAGGTGACCTCCTCGTACTATTTTTGGTAGCTGACCATTTAAGGGTTAAGTTGTCTTGTACAAAAGCCCACGAAAATTTAATTAAGATATCCAGCGAAAATCGTGCTTATAAATGGTGAGGTATAGAATGCCGCAGTATTATGAGTATGAATTGGCCAAGGCGGCGCACAAACTTGTTACGGAGATGCTAAAGCTAAAGCCTGATGAGACTATTGTTATGACTGCGGATACGGAGTCTGACCCGCGAGTTGTTGATGCAACAGCTGGAGCAGCCTTCGCAGTCGGAGCAAAGCCCATGGTTATTTGGCTGGCTTCACCTCTTGGTGTGGGTAAGGCTGCGGACCCTATGCTGCCAGAAGCTTTAGGAGCTGCCCTGTGCAAGGCTGACGCTTGGGTTGAATTTAACAATCAATGGATTTTCTATTCAAGTCTATACGAGAAGGTTTTGGAGACAAACAAGAAGATAAGGCATTGCTGCTATGTAGGCATGAACGTTGACATGATGGTTAGAGTCATAGGCAGAGTTGACATGAAAACTTTAGATGCCTATATGACTAGGCTACACGAATTAACTAAGGCGGCAAAACATGTTAGAATGACAACTCCAGCGGGCGGAAACGTAGAGTTTGACAATGGTCCTAAAAGGATATATACCAAAGACGTTGGGTATGCTGATACCCCAGGATCTCACATGCTTGGTGGACAGATAGGCTGGGCACCAATTCATGAAACCATAAACGGCGTAATAGTTTTTGATGGCTCCATAAATCCGCCCCTCGGTCTTGTTAAACAACCAGTAAAACTTCACGTCAAAGCCGGCAAAATAGTGAAGATTGAAGGAGGAGACGACGCTAGAGCTTATGAAGCATGGCTTAAAAGCTTCAACCATCCAGGCATGTTCAACGTCGTCCATGTCTGCTATGGATGCAATCCAGGCGCCAAGTTGACAGGCAACGTTGTCGAAGATGAAAGGGTTTGGGGCTGCACAGAATGGGGAGTAGGCTACCTCGGCACATTCCTCACCGGAGGAAAACCCATCGATGCACCATCGCATTCAGACGGCATATGCCTAAACACATCTGTATGGCTTGATGGAAAACAAATATGGGATCAAGGCAGAGCCGTCGATCCCGAACTTGCAAAACTGGCTAAGAAATTAGGAAAATTCTAAAAGATCGCTTTCTCCCCTCTTTTTATACCACGCTTCAAAATTTGCCCCTTAAAATCGTATAGGTCTCTTACGTGCTCGCCCTTTCCTAGGCTTTGCTAAAAAACCATATGTTAGTACACCAAGACCCGCTAACAAAACAAGTGTTCCCAAAGACGCATAGGGATGAAGCGTTTCAATAACTCTCACAGTTTTCTTTGCAGATAAAGCACCAGAGAAAGTTATTGGCTCCACTCCTTCATTTACTATCTCAACTTGATATGTGTCCTTCCTCGTCACATTAATTCTCTGGATGATGTTTCTCCCATAATCCTCGAATATTGGATTTGTTGTTATTGTCTCTCCAAATGGGCCGCGTCCAACATTTCCCACCTTTACTTTTACGTTGTCCGAGGCAGAGATGTTTATCTCGAAAAAAGCCCCCTCCTCCATTTCAGAAGCAAAAAAGAAACTTTTATACACATCTAAAATTTCGTGATCAAAATGTTGGCTGTTTTTAGTGATTTCCGCCATGTAAGATTTGGTTGTTGAAATTCCTATCAGGCATAAGGCAGCGGTGATTATGGTTAGAGAGCAAATTATAATTACCTTACGGATAGCGGTTCCTCCGACGATTCCTTATTTTTCACTTCTAAAAAATCTTTAGTCTTTTTGCTTAGCCGTTTGAAAGTTAAGTGGTGAGTAAAGTTAGAACCGCAAGAGAAAATAGCATCGAGGTTTGTAGGATAGCATTAGAGTTGGTGGCATGACGGGAGCTGAAACACTCCTTCCATATTTGAGGGAGAAGCGCTGTGACGAGCAAGCCCCAACAATCATTGTGGATGGTCGCGAGGCGAGCAGCGCGGAAAAAGTTGTTAAGGGGCTTAGGGAGCGCGGTGTAAACGTGAAAGTTGAAACTTTGGAGAGGGGGGACTACATCTTATCAGACGTTTGTGCAGTTGAACGTAAAAGAGTTCAAGACTTTGTTTACACCCTCACGCATCGCTACCT
>JAWAZO010000019.1:0-20783 GCA_038817565.1 Bathyarchaeia archaeon | reverse complement strand
TCCCCATTGGATTATGATACTTCATAACGCTTTCCAGAACGTCCTTGACGGTTCTTGGGATGGCCCCCATCTCCACCAGAATACTGCGGTCTTCAACAACAGCGTTTGCACAATTAACAAGTTTTGGACAGAAAAGCGTACATGAATTACATGAAGTGCAGAGCCAAACATTGTCAGTCATAGGCTTAAGCCTCTCATCTAAGCCCTCATCCCTCGAGTCGGCAATAAACCGGTAATTGGTTGTCAAAGCTGAAGGCCCTAGAAACTTTTCATCTATAGCCGCTGGACAAGCCGAATAACAAATCGAACACTTAGTGCAAAGCGTCAAATCCCAGTACTTCTTGAGGTCTTCAGGCGACTGCGTAAACTCTTCAAGTTTTTTGAGGGCTTCCGCTGGCTTAATGAGCACTGTTTTTATTTTCCTAAAGTTTTGGAAGAAGGGTTGTATATCAACAACCAAGTCCTTTATAACTGGAAGATTTGACAAAGGCTCGATGGTTATTGTGTCGGCGTTGAGGTCTAAAACTTGCGTATAACAGGCAAGCATTGGTTTGCCATTAATGTTCACCGCGCAGCTTCCGCAGATTCCCATCCTACATGAGTACCTAAACGTAAGTGTCTCATCAAAATTCTCCTTAATATAGTTAAGCACATCTAGTATTGTTGTTCCACGGCGAATTGGCACCTTAAACGTGGACACATAACCCCTTTTCGTGTCGGGGTTGTATCTGCGAATTTTGAATTCAACAACCTTAACAACTTCTCCGTTCATGTGCGCGTCCCTCCTAATACTTTCTGGCTGCGGGCTGCCACTTTGTAATTGTGACTGGAATATAATCGAGTCTCGGGCCTTCCATGGTATAATATGCTAATGTGTGGACAAGCCATTTCTCATCGTCGCGGTTTGGGTAGTCAAGCCTTGAATGGGCCCCCCGCGACTCGGTTCTTGCCAGTGCGCTGATAACGGTGACTTCAGCCAAGTCCAACATAAAGTCAAGTTGAAGGGCAGCTGTAAATCCTGTATTGAAAGTTTTACCCCTATCTTCAACCTTTATGTGTTTAAAGCGTTCCTTGAGCATTCTAACCTCTTTTAAGGCGCTTTTCAGCTCTTCGCCTGTTCTGAAAATCCAAACCTTAGCGTTCATAAGCCTCCTCATCTCATCCCTCAATTGGGGAACCCTCTCATCGCCTTCGCTCCCGAGGATTCCGTCGAAAACCCGTTTTTCTTCAGCCAAAGCCTTCTCCTCTGGGAATTCATGAAAACTGGCAGACATGGCATATTTCGCCGCTTCTTCTCCGGCGACTGCTCCAAAAACTAGGCATTCAGCCGTTGAGTTTGTTCCAAGTCTGTTGGCGCCATGGAGGCTTAGACATGAGCATTCACCTGCGGCATACAACCCCCTAATGGGCGTTTCTGTTCTTATGTTGGCTTTAATCCCGCCCATAGAATAATGGGCTGCTGGACGAATTGGTATAGGCTCCTTGACAGGGTCAACTCCACCAAGCCTTATAGCGACATCTCTTATGAGCGGCAACCTCTCGTTAATCTTCTCCTCGCCTAAATGTCTAAGGTCCAAAGCAATGTAAGGTCCATAAGGACCAGTAAAGGCTCTCCCTTCGAGGATTTCTGTCTGCTCAGCCCTCGAAACCACATCGCGAGGGGCAAGCTCCATCTTTTCCGGAGCATAACGTTTCATAAAACGCTCTTGGAGAGCGTTCAACAAATACCCGCCTTCACCTCGCGCGCCCTCAGTGATCAGCACGCCTGAGGGTACTAGGCCTGTCGGATGAAACTGGACAAACTCCATGTCTTCGAGGGGTGCTCCGGCACGGTAGGCCATAGCCATGCCGTCGCCTGTTGTTGTGTGGGAGAAGGTTGTAAACTCGTATATGCGTTCATGTCCGCCGGTGGCCATTATAACGGCTTTAGCCTTAAATGCGTGCATTTCACCGGTTTTGAGCTCTATGGCTGTTAAGCCAACCACAGTGTTATCTTCAACTATAAGCGATGTGGCAAACCACTCATCGTAAAACTTCACATTGTCATAAGTTGTTGCTTTACCGTAAAGGGTGTGCATTTCATGAAAGCCAGTCATGTCGGCTGCAAAGCAAGCCCTTGGATATGTGTGTCCGCCGAAGGGGCGCTGGTCTATCTTTCCGTCTTGTGTGCGGCTCCATGGGCAGCCCCAATGCTCCATCAAAATAATTTCCTTGGGGGCTTGCCTAACAAAGAATTCAACAACGTCTTGGTCTGCTAGGTAGTCGGCACCCTTCACGGTGTCGAAGGCGTGAAGGTCAAAGGAGTCCTTCTCCCGCATAACAGCAGCCGTTCCACCTTGTGCACAAACGGAATGTGACCTCAAAGGATGAAGCTTTGAAATCACGGCTATGTCCAGTTTATTGCTGAACTCCGCGGCTGCTACTGCGGCCCTTAAACCCGCCAAGCCAGCGCCAACAATAACTATGTCATGGGCGTGCTTCTCCATTACTATACCAGCCAATTTTGGAGGAATAACCCTAGTTTCACCTTCTAACGTTTATATTTTTCCAGCCCAACTTCAACATTTAAAACTTGATTTTCAAGGCGAAGCTCATAAATTGTTAAAAGCAACGGTGTAACTAGTTAAGGGGCGGAGATGTTTAAAAAGGTTTTAGTTGCTAATAGGGGAGAAATTGCTTTAAGGGTGATTAGGGCATGCCGGGAACTTGGCATTAAAACAGTCGTCGTATACTCGGAGGCGGATGCCGATTCTCTCCATGTTCAGTATGCTGATGAATGCTATTTTATAGGTGCAGCGGAGCCCGGCCAAAGCTACTTAAACATAGACAAAATAATTGAAACAGCCAAAAAATCTGGTTGTGAAGCCATCCACCCAGGATACGGCTTTTTATCCCAAATCCCAGCCTTCGCAGAGGCATGCACGAAAAACGGTTTAGAGTTTATAGGGCCCCCAGCTGAAGTTCTAAAGAAAATGGGGAACAAAGTTGAGGCTAGAAAAGCCGCTGCGGAAGCTGGAGTGCCAGTTATCCCCGGAAGCCTAAAGCCCGCTAGCTGCCCGAAAGAAGCCATAGAAATAGCTGAAGAGGTTGGTTATCCAGTTTTGGTTAAAGCTGTTTACGGAGGCGGTGGTAAGGGCATGCGCCTAGTTAAAAATGAAGATGAAATGCGTCAAGTCTTAGAAACTGCAGCTCTGGAGGCGCAATCCTCCTTTGGAAGCCGTGAAATCTATGTTGAAAAGTTTCTTCCAAGAGCTAGACACATAGAATTCCAAATATTAGCCGACAAGAAAGGGAGGGTTATCCACCTAGGAGAGAGGGAATGCTCAATTCAGAGACGCTATCAGAAACTCATTGAAGAGACGCCGTCACCATTTATGACGGCGGAACTGCGGAAGGAGATGGGTGCATCAGCAGTAAAAATCGCAAAAGCCATAAAATATGTTAATGCCGGAACCGTCGAGTTCCTGGTCGATCAGCATGGTAACTATTACTTTTTGGAGATGAACACAAGGCTTCAAGTGGAACACCTAATAACCGAAATGGTGACGGGCATAGACATAGTAAAAGAGCAGATTAAAATAGCCGCCAGTGAAGAACTCGCATATAGACAGAGGGATGTAAAAATCCATGGACACGCCATTAACTGTAGAATAAACGCCGAAGACCCCTATGAAAATTTCACACCATCTCCTGGAACAGTCACAAATTTGCGCTTGCCAGGAGGCCCAGGAGTTAGGATCGACACACACCTTTATGTTGGCTATACAGTGTCAGTCTTTTATGACTCGTTGGTTGCAAAGCTTGCTGTTTGGGGTCTAAACCGCTCTGAAGCCATAAGGAGAATGCGCAACGCCCTAGACGAATTCGTTATAGAAGGGGTTAAGACAACAATTCCATTTCATAAGAGGATAATGGAAGACGAGGACTTCTTGAAAGGTGACATCCACATAAACTTCGTCGACGAGAGAATTGAAAAGCTTCTACCGAAAAAGGCTTTAACAGAGGAGGAGATAGCGGCGCTTACAGCAGTTCTGGCTAACCAAGCAGGCGAAGCTAAAGTTAAGGCGTTGATTCCAAGGCGTGAACAGAGAGTGGTTTCCCTCTGGAAGCTTGCCGGTAGGAGCAGGGGGCTGAGGCGAACCCTTTGAAAATCTACGAGGTTTTAGTAAACAAGAGGGCACATAATGTTAAGGTTTTAAAAAGGGAGGGTGACTTTTTCGTAGTTGATGTTGACGGAAAAACTGTCGAAGTTAAATTTGCAAACTCTGGAAGTGGAAAATTTTCTTTAGAGATAAACAGCGAGAAATTTCAAGCAGAGCTTTTGAGGCTTTCCGAAAACGTTATACAGGTTAAGGTTGGCGGGAAAACCTTCGAGGTCCAGTACCCCACACTAACATTTAAACCGGAAACTCCGAAAATTGAGTCGCTTCCCACCTTTTCTAAAAAGCCTACAGTTAGCCTTGCTTTTGGGAAGGATGCCGTTTTAGCCCCCATAGCTGGAAGGATTATAGCGTTAAAAGTTAGCGTTGGCCAGAAAGTTTCCAAGGGAGATTGTATATGCATTTTGGAAGCCATGAAGATGGCAAATGAGGTTGCAGCGCCAAAAGATGGGATTGTTAAAGAAATCCTAGTTTCTGAAGGGGTTGTTGTAAATAAAGGAGATGTTTTGGCGGTTATCACCTAGAAACTTTTTATAATAAGGAGCCACTGCATTTAAACCTCAAGCAAGATTGGAGTTGAATGTAAATGTTTACTGGTATGGATCATATTGGCGTGGCTGTTAAAAATTTGGATGACGCCATTGGCGTTTACCGCGACATTCTCGGCTTCAAGCTTCTAGGAATCCATGTTTTAACAGAGCGGAAGGTTAAAGTGGCTTTTTTTTCCACAGGTGGCGAGACTCAAATTGAGCTTTTAGAACCTTTGGGCAGCGATAGCCCAGTTGCAAAATTTCTTGAAAGTCGAGGTGAGGGAATCCACCACATAGCCGTAAAGGTGGATGACATTGAAAAAACTTTAGAGGAGCTTAAAAAGAAGGGCGTTATGCTCATTGACGAGAAGCCGAGGGCTGGTGCTGAAGGAAAGAAGATAGCCTTCATTCACCCAAAAAGCACAAAAGGTGTTTTGCTTGAACTTGTGATGTTGTAGAAGTGAGGAAGATCGACTAGTCAAATTGGAGGCTGAAGCTTTCTGCGTCCCATTAAAACAGTCCTTCTCATCCAATTTTTCCACTCCTTTGTAAGTGGCGTCTTAGGAGTCGTAATACCATTAATAATGAAGGAGAGACGCATAGACATAGTCATAATAGGCTTTGTTTTCGCAGCCATGCCCCTAATAATGCAGCTTGGGAGAATGTTCTTTGCCACCCTTTCAGACTTTTTTGGAAGAAGGCCCTTCTTTATGGCGAACGGCTTTTTAGGCGCCATTTCAAGCCTCATCTACTATTTCGCCCACACTCCAATGGAGTTCCTCTTCGGAAAAGTTGCAGAGGGGACAAAGGAAGGTGCCATATGGGCTGTGAATAGGGCGTACCTTCTAGAGAGAAGCAGAGGAAACTGGAGGCTCCTAGTGAACTTGAGAACTGTTGTTTATGTAGCCTTCTCCATAGGAAGCCTTGTAGCAGGATTTCTGGCGGCACTAATTCTATATGAGGGAACGATGATTTTATGCGCCCTTCTAGGTGTTTCGGGATTTCTCCTCTCCTTTACCTTAATTGATGAGAAGAAGGGGGATTTTACCGTAAGGCAAGCCTTAAGTTTCCTTGATTTTAGAAAGAAGGGACGAGGGTTCAAAATTTTCCTTTTCCTCTTCTTCACGTTGGGTTTGGCCTTTGGCTTCCGTTCCGGATATGTCATACCATACTTTTTGAGCGCTGTTGGTTTTTCTGCAGAGGATGTTGGACTAATTTTTGGAGCCATGATTCTAATGGCTGGTTTATCCTCATACATTTTTTCAAAATGTCATAATGTGAAGAGGCTAATCTTAATAAGCGGAATAATTTACTCTGCTTTCCTAATTCCTTTAGGATTTTCATTTCCAGCTCTCGCCGCTGCCCTAGTGGTGGCTGTCGGCTTTGCCGAAGGAATGAACAGCGTAGGACAAGAGGATGTGCTATCAAAGATATGTGATGAAGAGTCCTATGGGACTGATATTGGCTTGCTTATGATGGGACTCCACTTGGGCGAATCGGCAAGCCTAGCCCTAAGCGGCTTACTAATCGCCAACTGGGGCTTCCATGTCTCCTTTATACTTGCAGCCGCAATATACGCAGTTTTCTATGTTGGCGCTTTCACATTGTATGGGGAGAAATAGCCTTGCCAACAAACATAAAAGTGGAGAAGCTTCAAGAAGGGCTGAAAACAAAGCTTGTCGGAAAATACATTTTCTTCGCCCACGAAGTTGGCTCGACCAACGACTGGGCTAGAGAGTTGGCAGAACTCGGCGCCCCAGAGGGCACGGTTGCCATAGCTGAAACCCAAACCGCTGGACGTGGTAGGCTCGGCAGAAAATGGATTTCACCAAAAGGTGGCTTATGGTTCTCGATAATTCTTAGGCCAAAGCTTAAGCCACAAGAAACTGCCAGACTCGTGTTTTTGGCTGGTTTAGCCGTTGCGGAAACCATCCGTGAACTGTACGATCTGAAAACAGAAACCAAATGGCCCAACGATGTTCTAATTGGCGGCAGAAAAGTTTGCGGCATACTATCCGAGATGAAAACTGTAGGCGAAAAGGTTGATTATGCAATAATCGGAATAGGCGTAAACGCCAACCTTGACATTGAAAAGGATTTTCCAAAAGAGCTTATAGAGACAGCTACCTCCATCCAAAAAGCTCTAGGCAGAAAGATTGCCTTGGAAGAGCTTTTTAAGGCTTTGCTAGAGAAAATGGATAATCTCTACCAAGTCTTCCTTAAAGAAGGATTAACGCCAATTTTACTAAAATGGAAAGGTTTCGCATCTTTTCTAGGCCGCGAAGTGGAGGTCTCCAGCGATAGCGAAAGGCTTAAAGGCATAGCCTCCGACGTTGATAACGACGGAGCACTAGTTTTAAGGCTTGAAGACGGTTCTGTAAAACATGTTTTCATCGGAGAAATCTCTCTGCAATGTTTAAAACTAAAACCAAACAACTACCAGACTTCAGTTTAATTTCAAATAATATTTGCTCATCCTATATGCTATACTCGATGGTCTCTGTCCTTGCTAAACGCTCAATCTCCATGCGCATGTTTTTGGCCAGCTGATTCAGTCTTTTTCGATTTTCTCTAGCTTTTTAAGGCCTTGTTTGTCGATGGAAATTGTCTCCGGTTCCTTTTCGATGCTGTGTATTTCTTCTGCTATTTCGAGAAATTCGCGTTTGTTCCTTTGTTGATACAGGCTGAAAGCTCTTCCTTCTGGGTATCCTAAATATCTTGAAAGAATAATAATTATGCGTTGCACAAGCTGCTTAGAATTCTTCCTCACTTTCATCTGAAAGACCATAATGAATTAAAAGAGGGATACCTTGGCTTTCGAGGATTCCCTTCTCCTTTAGAAATTGCCTTAACTTTTCAGCAATTTCATAGGGAATGGCTATTTTCAATCGAACTTTCTCGCGGCTTTTAACGGTCATTAAAGCACTTATAAGGTCGTTTCGGCGCTTTTGGAGCTCTTCATCCGTCGGAATATTCTTTTTAATCTTCATTTTCCAACCTCCAAGTCTTTTTCCAAAATGTCTCTTAGTCGCTTGTTTTCTCTTTGCAACGCATTCAAAAGTTCATTATCCCTTTTGTATTCTTCTAATAGTTTCTTCAGTTGCATGCAGCTTGTTTTCATCTGCTTAAATTCATGTAACCAATAGTTGGCCATCCCACGCTCCAAAACCTTTACAATCGCGTTACTTTCATCGAGGCAATTTTGAACCATGTAAGCCCTAAACTTTTCATATGTTGAACCGTCTAAAAATATTTCCAAGGTGACCGGTTCACCTTTTTTCCAAAAAATTAGCCGACTAAACATTCTCTGAGCTCCTTCCTCGTCTCCCAACTATTTTTTGAATGCTTCTCAGCAACACATCCTCTACTGCTCTGCGGTCTTCATTTGAAAACTCGTAACTTTGCCTCCTAACATATTCCGAAAGCTCTGATTTCAGTCGACGAAAGCCTTTCTCTTCAACTTCAAAAATGACGTCAATCATATCTTGATTTTGGTGATGTATTACGTCTTCTAATTTTTTAAGCAACGTCACGAAATGCGGAATACAGAGACCTTTGGAGTCTTTAATAAGCTTGAGGAATTCTTCGTCACGTGAAAAAAGCAGCTCTAAAATTTTTCTATTGTAAATCTCCATAAGATTAGCCATGTGAGCGCATGCTGGACAGTTATGCTTCTTAGCTTGAGGGAAAAATTCTCTGCGATGCTTCTTTCGTTTTTGAAACTCTTGGAGGAGCTTTTCTATGATGCTTTGAGTGATTAAGGCTATTCCGTGGCCGTCTGAGCTTTCTGGTTTTGTGGCGGTTATCAGCATCTTGTAGAAGTGGTTGTTGCAAAATCCCATGCTTTCAACAAGCTTCTCCCTTGCTTTCGCGTCCATGATGAGCTCGGAAAGATAAGTGTCCATGTATTTCCTTTCAATTTCATCTTCGAGTGCGCATAGGAAACATTCTGCACCGCTCTTGATCATCCTCTCGATGCGGAAGTATGTTACATCAACGCTCATGCGAATTACCACTGTTCCTCAATCGTTTTTAATACGCTTACAGCGTAGAAGGTGTCCTCAAAAGTGGATATTCCAATGTCTGATCTTGCAAATCCGCCGTTTGCATTCTGGCATTTTAGCAAAAGTTCGGCTGTCTGCCTTGGATACCGCAAGCTTTCGCCGAGAAGATTAAGTATTGACACCCCGTAATACACATGCTCCATGAATGGTGTGGAGCTATCCGGCACGACTGTGAAGCCTCCATAAGGCTTTTCGCAAGCCCTAACATATCCAAGCGTATCCTTAAGCAGCTTAACCTGATAGCCCAAATTGAAAAGCGAAGCTACAGCATGATAAGTTGAATTCAGGTTTGAGTGCCCGTAAGCTCCAAAACCGCCGTCATTATTTTTGAAGCTCAACAGCCAATCTATAATTTTCTCACGGTTAACTTTTACACCAATCATGTTGGCAAGGTCAGTTGCCATAAACACTGATAGAAATTCTGAGGCAACCTCAGCATAAACGTCAACTGTTCCAAACTCGCCCCTGATAATTGGCAAAGAAAGAACAAACTTTTTCAAGCTCTCCTTGTCCGGCTCTTCGCCGCATAAATTTAGGGCTTTAGCCACATAATAATGCGAGTAAAGGCTGTCTGGAGCAAAGCCACGCAGCCACTCAACAGTTTTTTTAACATTTGGAAAAGGAAAGCCTAAAATATGCAAGATTGCCAGTCCATAATACGTGTCCTGTGCATTTGATTCGGTTCCCTGACAGAAAGTGTATCCGCCATCCTCATTCTGCCGACTAACAACATAGCCAACGACACGCTTAACCAACGAGTCTGTAAACTGCCTATTCGCCAAAAGAGCTAACCGCCCCGCTTCCCGCAACCCAATACCCACCTAAACGCATTTTAACACTGGGTAGAAGCTATCAGCCCTCGCGCACAAAGAAGCGAGGGCGGTTAAAGGCGAGCTTCATCGCCTTGAAGCTGGTAAAAAGCCATGAATGAATATAAAGGTTTTTCGGTGAAACTTCAAACGTCTAGAGCTTCCTTTTAACTATATGAAATCCCCGTTTTTCCAGCTGTTCTAAAAGCCCTTTCGGGTCTGGGAACCATTGTCCCCATTTTCTGCATATGTGCTCTGTCCAACTATAATTTTCGTAGGTGTAGGGGTCTGGACGCCCATTTTCCAGCGGAATTTTCGCTTTTAACCTCCTATAATAGTTCTGCGCCAAGTAACCTTCATCCATAACCCTCATGGCTTCTGAAATCATCTCTTCTGTGAGTTCCGGGTATTTGCCCTCAAAAAGTGTGAATTCTATCGGGTATCTGGGTCTTGGCGGGGGATCTTCAGCCGGGTAGCCCATAACAAGCTGCACAAGTGGGAAAACCCTTTTCGGCAAGTGATACTCTTCTGCTATTTTTTCTGCTTGGAACATGGCACTTCCTAGGAAGCAGCTTCCTAAGCCTAGGCTTCTGGCAGCTATCACCATGTTTTCCGCCATTAAGGCGGCATCTTGAATCCCGAAAAATAGCAGCACCAAATCGTTGGTTACCATTTTCCAGCCCCGCTTCTCCATAATCCTCTCGAACTTGTGGTAGTCGACGCATATGGTGAAAAGCAGCGGCGCCTTGTAGGGGTGGCTCTCCCTATTCCGCGACAAGAGTATGCTGTAGGCTTGAGAAGCGAAAGGCGCCTGCTGCCCAGCCCTAACAATTGTGCGTATTACATTTTCTGGCGGCATTTCCGCCCTATACTTTCTTATGGACTTGTGGCCTAGCAGCGTCTTAATAACCGTGTTTTGCTCCATGACGTAAACTGCTCCTTTGCTCTTTGTTAAAGCTGTTAAGCGAGATATAATTTTCCAGGTGGTGGCTGCACATATCCTAAATACTGATTGCTCCTACATATTCTAGCAATGCAATTGAAGGTGTTCGGTTATGGTGGAGATTAGAGAGCCAACCGTTGAGGAGAAGATTAGGCGTTTAAGGGAAATGCGGGAGCAAGCAAAGCTTGGCGGCGGACTTAAAAGGATTGAAGAGCAACATGCTAAGGGTAAGCTGACGGCAAGAGAACGCATAGACCTCCTCTTAGACTCAGGCAGCTTCAACGAGCTAGACCAGTTCGTAGTTCATCAGTGTACGGATTTCGGCATGGCTGAACGTAAATACCTAGGTGACGGCGTCGTGACAGGCTACGGAACAATAGATGGAAGACTCGTCTTCGTCTTTTCACAAGACTTCACGGTTTTCGGAGGCTCGCTGGGTGAAATGTTCGCGCGAAAAGTCTGCAAACTCATGGACTTGGCAATGAAAACTGGTGCGCCAGTTATAGGCTTAAACGATTCAGGCGGGGCTCGCATTCAAGAAGGTGTTGCAAGCCTAGCCGGTTACGGTGACATATTCTTCCGCAACGTGATGGCTTCAGGTGTCATACCGCAGATATCCGCTATAATGGGACCATGCGCAGGCGGAGCTGTCTACTCGCCAGCCCTAACAGACTTTATAATCATGGTTGACAAGACAAGCTACATGTTTATCACAGGACCAGATGTTGTTAAAACAGTTTTGGGACAAGAGGTTACCTTTGAAGAGCTTGGCGGAGCTATGGTTCATAGCCAAACCAGCGGTGTGGCCCACTTCATAGCGAAAGACGAGGAGCACTGCATCCAAATAATAAAAAAACTTTTGAGCTACTTGCCCAGCAACTACCTTGAAGACCCGCCTTATGTTGAGACAGGCGACGACCCAGACCGCACAGATGACGAACTATCCAGCATAATGCCAGACGACCCAGACAAGCCCTACGACGTTAAAGAAATAATCCACCGCGTCGTCGACAACGGCGAATTCTTCGAAGTTCAGCCCTTATGGGCGCCAAACATAGTCATAGGCTTCGCAAGGCTGAATGGGCACTCGGTTGGCATAGTGGCAAACCAACCAGCCTATTATGCCGGAGCCCTGGACATAAATTCATCGGTGAAAGCGGGAAGATTTGTGCGCTTCTGCGACTGCTTCAACATACCAATAATAACCTTCGTGGATGTGCCGGGCTTCTTGCCGGGCATAGAACAAGAACACGGCGGCATAATACGCCACGGCTCAAAACTGTTGTACGCCTACTGCGAAGCCACTGTTCCAAAAATAACAGTTATACTGCGCAAAGCCTATGGAGGAGCCTACGACGTTATGGGAAGCAAACATTCTGGAGGAGACATAAACTATGCTTGGCCAACAGCCGAAATTGCAGTCATGGGGCCGCAAGGCGCCATAAACATAATCTTCAGGAAGGAGATTGCCGAAGCCCCAAACCCGGAACAAAAGCGTTTAGAACTCGTTGGTGATTACCGGCGAAAGTTTGCCAACCCCTATGTGGCCGCCCAGAAAGGCTACATTGATGAGGTTATAGAGCCCGCTGAAACAAGGCCAAAACTGATTAGTGCCCTTGAAATGCTCATGACGAAACGCGAGGCTAGACCGCCCAAAAAGCATGCAAACATCCCATTGTAAAGTGTTGGAAGATGGGAGAGCAGCCGGTAAAAAGTGGAATCCCTCCAATAACAAAGAGCAGATTGGTGGCTGACTTTAAAAAGCTGGGAGTGGTTTCTGGAGATACGCTGATGCTTCATGCCTCTGTTAAGGCTGTGGGGTGGGTTGTGGGCGGTCCAGATGTTGTCATCCAAGCTCTGCTGGAAGTTTTGGGCAAGGAAGGAACTTTGATGATGTATGTTGGTTGGGAAGACTCCCCTTGGGAGGCACCATATGTGTTTAAAGAATGGCCAGAGGAATGGCAAAAGGCATACCTTGAGGGGTTTCCTCCTTTTAACCCAGCCACTTCCCGAGCGCACAGAAGATGGAGCATACTAACCGAATATTTGCGCACATGGCCGGGCGCTTACAGAAGTGAAAATCCAGAGGCTTCATGTTCGGCTGTCGGAGCAAAGGCAAAGTGGCTAACGGAGAACCACCCACTCCAATATGGGTATGGACCGGGTTCACCGTTCGCCAAACTATGTGAGGCCAAGGGTAAAGTTTTGCTTCTTGGTGCGCCTTTCGGTTCAATCACACTTTTGCATTATGCGGAACACTTAGCCAGAGTGCCTAACAAACTGGTCATACGCTACAAGGTGCCAATCTTGCAGGATGGAAGAAAAGTCTGGGTTGAAGTTGAGGAATTTGACACTTGTGGAAATGTTCTGCCAAACGCACGTGAATACTTTGAGACTATACCAAGAGAATATTTTGCCTCCGGTAGGGGACGTGTCGGAAAGGTTGGAGAAGCTCAATCCTACCTATTCGACGCTGCAGACTTCGTCGATTTCGCTGTGCAATGGCTTGAAAGAAAATAGGACGCAAATAATCCAAGAAATGGACCATTACAGATTAATAGTAGCTTAACCATTCTTCAAAATCCTCAAAGAGGCAACGGTTTATGGCATCTAAACCGATTAAGATCACGGACACCACGTTTCGCGACGCCCATCAGTCGCTTATGGCGACTAGGATGCGCACGGAATCCATGCTTCCCATAGCCAAAAAAATGGATAGTATTGGCTTTTTCTCCATGGAGGTTTGGGGAGGCGCCACCTTCGACGTTTGCATACGCTATTTGGCTGAAGACCCTTGGGAGAGAATTCGCCAGCTTAAGAGGCATATTAAGCGCACGCCATTGCAGATGCTGCTGAGGGGGCAGAATATTGTTGGTTACAGGAATTATCCAGACGATGTTGTCATAAAATTTGTTGAGAAAGCCGCTGAAAACGGCATAGACATATTCCGAGTCTTCGATGCTTTAAACGATGTCCGCAACATGGAAGTAGCCATAAAAACTGTCAAAAAAGTGGGCAAACACGCACAAGGCACTATATGCTACACCATAAGCCCAGTCCACACAATAGAATATTACGTGAATGTCGCCAAAAAACTGGCTGGGCTTGGCTGTGACTCCATATGCATAAAGGACATGGCTGGTATGCTGGCGCCCCAACCAGCTTATGAGCTAATAACAGCCCTAAGAAGAGAAGTGAGCTTGCCGGTGCATTTGCATTGCCACTGCACCAGCGGTATGGCTATGATGACATATCTGCGGGCATGTGAAGCCGGAGTGGACATAATAGACACAGCCTTCTCGCCACTAGCGTGGGGCACATCCCAGCCGCCTGTGGAATCCATAGTCGCAGCTTTAAAGGGAACACCCTATGACCCAGGTTTTGACATGGAGCTTTTACAGGAGATTACGGAATACCTACGAGAGCTTAGGGAGAAATACTATGACCCTTTGGGACTTATAGATCCTAAAGCCGAAAGGGTTGACCCACCAATAATGGTTCACCAGATTCCTGGCGGAATGTTCTCTAATCTTCTTGAGCAGTTGAGAGAGCAGAACGCTGTTGACAGGCTAAGGGAGGTTCTTGAAGAAGTTCCAAAGGTTAGAAGTGAGCTTGGCTATCCGCCGCTAGTTACGCCTACCAGCCAGCTTGTGGGCATCCAAGCTGTGCTCAATGTCTTGTCTGGGAAACGCTACAGCATAGTGCCAAAGGAGATAAAAGATTATGTTAAAGGGTTTTATGGGCGACCTCCAGCTCCAATAGACGAGAAGGTTAAGAGGCTCATTATTGGTGACGAGGAGCCCATAAAGTGTCGCCCAGCAGACCTCCTTGAACCAGCCTTAGACAAGATTCCGGAGGACGTTAAACCCTATATTGAAAGCGAGGAGGACATGCTCACATACGTTTTGTTTCCGGCTATAGCCCCAGAATTCTTTAAGAAGCGGAAAGCCAAGAGGGAGGGGGCAAAAATAGGGATATCGCCGGAAAGAATGGCGGAACTGGAGCAGGTGGCAGCCGTTTCCGCAGCGGTTGCCGCGTACATAACAAGCTTAAGTGAGGTGAAAGCCCTAACTCTACAGAGAGCTAGACGTGGAATTTCACCTTGGGTTCTAGCTGGAAGACAAAGCCTAACAGAGCACGGTGTTTAAAATGCCAACATATGATATTCTTATAAATGGAAAAAAATGGAAAATCGAGGTTTCAAAAATTGGCGATAAGGTCTTCGCAGTTAAGCTTGGGGACGAATCCTTCAACGTGGAGTTCCCAGAGGGCAAGTTTCAGCCCGAAAAGAAGCTTCAGATAAAAGTAGGCGATAGAGTGTATGCCGTGGCTTTGCAAGAAGTTAGCAAAACAAAGCCCTTCACTGTTAGAGTTGAGGAGGCATCCTTCAAAGTAGAATTAAAAACTCCTACAACGCCGCAGCTGGTTGTTTCGGCAGTCGTAGAGCAAGCACAGACAGCGCCAACATTAGGGGTGCCAAAGCCTCAGCGAGTGGTTTCCGGAACTGTTACCGCTCCCATGGCTGGAAAAATAATATCTATAAAAGTTAGGAAAGGTGAACAGGTTAAGGCTGGACAAGTTTTATGCATTTTAGAAGCCATGAAAATGGAAAACGAGATTACAGCACCCGTGGCTGGAACAGTTCGCGAAATTTTAGTTTCTGAGGGTGCCTCTGTAAGTGAGGGTGACCCCCTATTTGTCATAAGCTGAGATTAAAATATGGATGGAGGCTTGTATTCCCCGAAAACTTGGCGAAGGGTGTCGCATATTTCACCTAGAGTAGCATATTCCTTTACGGCTTGAATTATAAAGGGCATTAAGTTTACATCCTCTTTCTCCGCTGCTTTACGCAAACCGTCTAAGGCCTCTTTAACCTTTGCATTGTTTCTCTGCTTTTTCACCTCGTTTAAGCGCTTAATCAATGCCTTTTCGATTTCAGGGTCTATCCTCAAAATCTTTATCGGCGTTTTCTCCTCGCTTATGAACTCGTTAACGCCGACGACTATGCGCTTTTTGTTTTCAACTTCCTTCTGGTAACGGTAAGCACTTTCCATTATTTCCCTCTGCATAAAGCCCTTCTCTATTGCGGCGACAGCCCCACCCATCTCATCTATCTGCTCAATGTATTTTTCGGCTTTCTCTTCAATCTGGCTTGTCAAATATTCCACATAATAAGACCCTCCTAGCGGGTCGATGGTGTCTGCAACGCCGCTTTCATAGGCTATTATCTGCTGGGTCCTAAGTGCAATTGTAACTGCTTGTTCGCTTGGCAGAGCATATGCCTCGTCAAAGGAGTTTGTGTGTAGTGATTGGGTTCCGCCAAGAACGGCAGCCAAAGCTTGAATGGTTACGCGGATAATGTTGTTTAGGGGTTGCTGGGCTGTAAGCGAAACCCCAGAGGTCTGCGTGTGAAAGCGCAGCATCCATGAAGCGGGATTTTTGGCGCCGAAACGTTCCCGCATTATGCGGGCCCACAAGCGTCTGGCAGCCCTAAACTTGGCAACCTCCTCGAATAGGTTATTGTGAGCTGCGAAGAAAAAAGAAAGTCTACCGGCGAATTTATCCACGTCTAAACCCCTCTCAATTGCGGCTTGCACATAAGCTATGGCATTTGCAAAGGTGAAGGCTATCTCTTGAACAGCCGTGGCACCGGCCTCTCGAATGTGGTAGCCGCTTATGCTTATTGTGTTCCATTTCGGTACATTTTTTGCGCAATACTCGAAGATGTCTGTTACTAGGCGCATGGATGGCTTAGGCGGAAAAATATACATGCCTCTGGCAACATACTCTTTCAAAATGTCATTCTGGACGGTGCCATCAAGCACGCTTTGCGGAACACCTTGCTTCTCCCCTACAACAATATACATGGCAAGTAGAACAGCGGCTGGCGCATTAATAGTCATAGAAGTTGTAATCTTGTCTAATGGTATACCGTCAAAAACGATTTCCATGTCCCGTAAAGTGCTAACGCTCACGCCGGCTTTACCAACTTCGCCCCTCGCCATGGGATGGTCGCAGTCATAACCCACTTGTGTTGGGAAGTCAAAAGCCACACTCAGCCCAGTTTGCCCTTGGCTTAACAAGTATTTGAAACGTTGGTTTGTTTGCTCCGCGGTGCCAAAGCCGGCGTACTGCCTCATAGTCCAAAAACGCGCCCGATACATGGTGGGATAAACACCACGGGTGAAGGGATACTCTCCAGGAAAACCTAAATCCACAAAATAGTCAAGATGGGCGATGTCTGCTGGTGTGTAGAGACGTTTCACAGGTATGTCTGAACTTGTTAAAAACTCACCCCTCTCCGGGAGCTTTTCAAGACTTTTGGCAACAATTTCCTTCTCCCAACGCTCCTCTTCTCTGCAAATTCTTTCCAAAGTTCTCTTTTCAAACAAGTTGATACACCTAGAACACATTGGACTAGAAGGGCATATAAAGTGTTGGCGTCGCTTAGCAACTATTTGAACGAGAAACTTTCTATGAAAAGCCTTTTAAGGAGTTTGGTTCAACTACAAATGGGAACTTTATGTCATCTGTTGACGATTTTAAACAAGCATGGAAAGAGCTTGAAATCGAAGAAGCCAATAGGGAGTTTCTCTCACATTTAGCCGCCTACATCATCATAAACGTCTTCCTTATAATCGTAAACATGCTAACGTCGCCTAAAACCCTATGGTTTTACTGGGTGCTCGTGGGTTGGGGCATAGGATTAGCCTTCCACTTCGTTTTCTCAAGGGAACAATTTGTAGTGTCGGAATGGGAGAAGAAAGCTGGAAGAGTTGAAATACGTGCGAGAGAAAAACAAAAGAAAACCAAACAATAATAACTTTTCAGCTCTTTCAAGCTAAACAAATATAAGAGTTCGAACACTGATTTTTATATGAAGGCTGAGGCGAAGGAAATTGAGGGTTAAGGTTGAATACATTGGGCACATTAAAGAGATAATCCGCAGCGGCAGAGAGGAAGAGTTGGAAATATCTGAAGGTGCCTCGCTTGCAGACCTGCTTTCCATGCTTGCTGAAAAATATGGCGAGCCTTTCCGTAAAGCCGTCTACGAACCCGGCGGTTTGGATGTAAAGCAAAGCTTCATAATAACCGTTAATGGTTATCTGCTAAACCAACTCAGCAGTGGTGTAGAGACAAAGCTCAAACACGGAGACCACGTAATTTTGATGTCCATTGTCAGTGGCGGTTAAACCGTCTCTTTCCTTAAAGTTTTCAAATCGTGGAACATTTTATAAGCCGAATGTACAGCACATTTCATCTTCAAAAGGTGAAAAGTCTTTGAAGAGAATAGAAGCCCTAAAGAGAAAAGCCTTTGAAGAGAAAGGCTTTGACGGCTTCCTAATAACAAATGAGGCGAACATACTTTACTTTGCTGGTTTTCCCGGAGCCATATGCCTCCTATTCCCAAAAAATGGCGAAAACACGCTTTATGTCTATGGCGTCAATTATGAGCAGGCAAAAGCTGAAGGAAAAGGCTTCAGAGTTGAACTTGTAAGACGAGATGAAAACCTAGCGGCGAAAGTGGCCGCCCAAATAAAGGATTTGAGTATAAAAAAACTTGCCTTCGACACATTGACGTATGAAAATTATCGCGGTCTGGTAAAGTTTCTACGCGGCAAAGCTAAGCTTAAACCTCAAGGCAAGCTCATTTGGGAACTCCGCAAGGTAAAAGCCTTGGAAGAGATCGAGCTGATGCGTAAATCAGGCGAATTAACATGCGAGGGGATGAAGGCGGCTTATGAAGTGATAAGGCCTGGCATCCGCGAATACGAGGCTGCAGCCGAAATAGAATATGCCATGAGAAGGAAAGGCTCGTGGGGGACAGCCTTTGACACAATAGTGGCTTCCGGCGTGCGTTCAGCTTTCCCTCACGGAGGATGCACCGACAAGGAAATCCGCGAGGGCGACTTGGTTGTTGTAGATATAGGCGCTTCTTATCGCTATTACCGCTCAGACATGACAAGAACGCTGGTGGCTGGAAAACCTTCAGAAAAGCAGAGACGCTTATACGAGATCGTTAAAGCAGCCCAGCAGAAGGCAATCCAAACCCTGAGGGCGAAGGAAAAGGCAAAAGACATAGACACGGTTGCGAGAAAAATCATTGAAGAAGCTGGATATGGCGAATACTTCGTTCACAGCCTCGGACACGGTGTAGGATTAGAAGTGCATGAACCCCCAATCCTCGGACAACAAAGCAAAGATAGGCTGGCAGTGGGCAATGTAGTGACCATTGAGCCCGGAATATACATCGTAGGCTTCGGCGGCATCCGCATAGAAGACACCGTGCTCATAAGGGAAAGCGGCGGAGAAAAACTCACAGACGGATGGTACAATTTGGAAGTCAGTGGGTAGGCTTCAACAGAGCACATATATACCGAAGTGTGAAAAATAGCCATTCTGAGGAGTGGAGATGAACTACGCAGTTATAATAATTGATATGCTTAACGATTTTGTTACTGGCGATTTAAAGTGTGAAAGAGCCCAGCACATAATTCCAAATCTTAAGAGGCTTGTTGAGGCAGCCCGCAAATATGGCGTCCCAGTAATCTATAGTAATGATGCACATTTTCCCAATGATTTTGAGGTTGTTCACCGCTGGGGGAAACATGCCATAAAAGGCACTAAGGGCGCAGAAGTTATTCCTGAGCTTAAGCCTACCGAGAAGGATTTTGTTGTAGAGAAGCGAACCTACAGCGGCTTTTACGAGACTGGATTGGACCCGCTTTTGAGAAGCCTATACAACGGCGAGGGCGTGAAAACGGTTATTCTTGGCGGTTTACACACGCACATATGCGTACGACACACGGCTGCAGACGCCTTCTTCAGAGGCTACAAAATAATTGTGGCAAAGGATGGTGTGGAATCCTTCACACAAGAAGACCACGAGCAGGGTTTAAAATATTTAGAGTACGTTTACAATGCAAAAATAATGACCGTCGAAGAAATTATAGAGGAGATGGCGAAAAGCCGAAAACAAGGAAAAAGCCGTGCAAAATAACTGAAAATTGAAAATCTTCAAGACTCAAATATAGACGACGCCCATGTCTGCTCTTCTAAGAAGCTCGGCGACCTGTCCATCAAGAAGGTGTTAGGCTTAAGAGGCTTTGGCTCAAGAAAATGCTTGACAACTATGGCTCTTGTGCAAAAATCGCCTACCACAATAATAGACCAGCAACCCGAATCTTATACTATCAGAAGGCGGCCAACAAAGCTAAAGCGTTTGAGCGGGTTAGGTTTAATTCGAAATGGAAGGAAAAGTTTAAAAGCAACATCAGCGATACGCATGGAAGATGATGGGGAGAATGGTGGGGTTCTGATTTTCTCCCTTCTCTCCTTTCTCCCCTCTAAAAAGGCTCCACCATTCTCCCCAGAAATTTAGACATTTTAGCCTCTTATAGCTTATGGAAGAATCTTCTATTCGCACGTTTAGCCCTAAAAGCATCATGATGGGTAAAATTTAAAGCTGAAGCCCTTTAAAATGAGAGTTTACTGTGGTCAGCTGGTGGTGTTGTCGTATGGCGAAAATCCTCATTGTTTACGACTCCAAGACCGGGAACACCGAGAAAATGGCTTTCGCTGTTGCTGAGGGAGCAAAACAGGTAGAAGGCGTTGAGGTTGTTGTCAAGAAGGTTGACCAAACAAGTCTTGAGGATTTGCTGGTGGCGGACGCCATCATAATGGGCTCTCCAACGTATTATGGACAAATGTCCGCCAAGCTCAAAGCGTTAATAGACGAGTCTGTGAAAATTCATGGAAAATTAGAGGGAAAAGTGGGTGCAGCCTTCACAAGTTCTGGAGGAACAGCCACAGGAGCGGAAACAACCCTCTTATCCATAATAAATGCTATGCTAATTCATGGAATGATTGTTCAAGGAAGAGCAGACGACAAACATTACGGTGCGGCAGCCGTGGAAAAGCCCGACAAAGAAGAGCTTGAATACTGTCGCGAACTTGGAAAAAGAACAGCTACGTTAGCCAAGAAACTGAAAGCTTAAAATTTTGTTGTATGGTGGGCCCGGCCGGATTTGAACCGGCGACCAACAGGTTATGAGCCTGTCGCTCTAACCTAGCTGAGCTACGGGCCCGCCTGCTTGTTCGGTTGATAGAATTTGTTTTGCCATTATGAAAGTTTTACGGTTAAATTTTGCTGCTCTACCGGTAATCCTTTTTATTAACATCGTCGAATTATGTTTTGCTTAAGCTTCTTCATCTTTGTTAAGGCTGGTTAAGGCTTGGTGGCTTAATGAGCATCGAGGACAAGTCAGTGGTTGAGC
>JAWAZO010000018.1:0-21352 GCA_038817565.1 Bathyarchaeia archaeon | reverse complement strand
ACCCCCACCTTGCCACTTTTCTGCTTGTTGAAATAGGCTGAAAGGTTGAAGACATGATCTGTTGCCCCCAATGCGGCTCCCCAAAACTGTGGAGAGACGGGTTAAGAAGGTTAGCGAACGGCTTTGAAGCCCAGCGCTGGCTATGCAGAAACTGCGGATACCGCTTCACAGATCCAAACTTTAAGAGGCAAAACCAGTGGAAGATTCCTCCATTCAGCTTAAATCCAGAAGATGGCTTAGATCATAGTTGCCGAGGGAACAATGAGCCCTATGGGCGAGATTCCACCGCCCGGCCAAGGGCGGTGCAAACCTTGGCCACAGTGGAAAAACAAGGCGAAAAGCGGGCCGCGGGAGCCACAGCAAAGCAGGAATCGTCAGAAATTCACGCGAAACTCCTCGAATTCCTCTGGTGGATGAAAAAGCAAGGATATAAAGAAACCACCATAAATAGTAAGGATAAGAGACTTTCCAGGCTAATTAAACTCGGAGCCAATCTTTTTGATCCAGAAAGCGTCAAAGAAGTATTGGCAACACAAAACTGGAAAGAGTCAAGCAAGGAAACAACGGCTTATGCTTACGACTTGTTCGCTAGATGGCTCGGTATAAAATGGGATAAACCACGTTATAGGCCCCCTAGAAAGCTACCATTCATTCCCCAAGAAAGAGAAATCGATGACCTCATAGCTGGTTGCAACAGCGTATACGCGTCAACGTTTCTTCAAATACTTAAAGAAACGGGTGCTAGGGCTGGAGAAGCTTTTAACCTCAAATGGATTGACATAGACCTCGAAAGAAAAACAATTACGATAACTCCAGAAAAAGGAAGCAACCCTCGCTTATTTAGGATTTCAAACAAGCTTGCCACCATGCTAAGTAGCCTACCAAGAAACGGTGAAAGAGTTTTCAGCAAATATCGTAACCTAAGGAGTCTCAGCAGCAACTTTGAAAGAAACCGGAAAAGAATCGCTTTCAAACTAGGAAACCCTAGGCTATTGAAGATATCCTTTCATACGCTGAGGCATTGGAAGGCCACAATGGAATACCATAAAACAAAGGATATACTTCACGTTATGGAAATGCTTGGACACAGAAACATCAAAAATACCCTAGTTTACACGCAGCTGATAAATTCTGAAGGCGAAGACGAGTATATCTGCAAAGTCGCTAAATCAGTTGAACAAGCCGCCGAGCTGATAGAAGCCGGCTTCGAATACGTATGTGAAATAGACGGCATTAAACTTTTCAGGAAAAGAAAGTGAGAAGTGCTGATATTTTATGCCAGTGATGGTGCGGCCGCCGGGATTTGAACCCGGGTCGTCAGCGTGGCAGGCTGATGTCCTAGTCCAGGCTAGACTACGGCCGCCCGATAATTTCCGGTTATCCTCTTACCAATGTTTTCCTAAAAAGCGTTATGTTCCGTATTATTTAAAAATGTCAATTTTTGTGTTGGTGGGGGACTGCAAAATTGATAGCCCCCTCTAGTTTTCTATGTTGCTTTATAGTCAAGTTTTTATTGTTTGTTGGCTTTTGTGTTTTTGATGTTTGGTAAGGAGTTTTTTGTTAGTCGTTATCGGTTGTTGGGTTGGGAGTTTAGGGATGTTACGCCAAGGCAAGCTATCAGGGTTAATTCCATGAATGTGAAGGGTGTCAACATTTTGGAGAGGCTTAGGGGTTTGGGTGTTGAGCTTGAGGAAATTCCATTTCTGCGTGGTGGTTATTGGGTTGTGCGTTCAAATTTTTCTGTTGGAGCCGCTGTGGAATATCTTTTGGGTTACTATTCCATTCAGGAGGCTGCCGCCCAAATTCCAGCTACCCTATTTGCCAATTTGAAGGGTAAGACTGTTCTGGATGCTTGTGCTGCTCCTGGCGGTAAGACTGTTCAGTTGGCGGATTTAATGGAGAACACTGGTGTTATTGTGGCTTTGGACGTTGATGGGCGGAGGCTTAATGCATTGGCGAATCATCTGGAGCGGTGCCGCGTAAAAAACACTATCGTTTATAGGTTGGATGCCCGAAAGGCCTCAAAGTTAGGTTTAAAGTTTGATAGGATATTGCTTGATGTTCCCTGTTCTGGTAACTTTGCCACTGATAAAGACTGGTTTAGGCGGAGAACACTAGCTGATGTTAAAAGAAACGCTAAACTTCAAAGAGAGATTCTCGCCGAAGCTGTCAAGGTTCTAAAGGAGGACGGTGAAATAGTTTATGCCACCTGTTCTCTAGAACCGGAAGAAGACGAATTAAACATTGATTGGGCTGTTAGGCGCCTCGGCCTTAAAACTGTTGAGATAGAATGTTATGGGGAGGAGGCACCAACAGAAATTTTCGGCAGGAAACTGGATGATTCTGTAAGAAATTGTCGCCGTATATGGCCCGGCGAAACTCAAGGCTTCTTTGTCTGCAAACTTAAAAAGCGTAGGTAAGGGTGAAACGGTTATGGTGAAGCTTATTGAGGATTTTGCCAGACTTTTTGGTGCAAAACTTAGCTTGGAAAAAGGTTTGGTAATTAAGAGGAAGAACAAGTTTTTCTTGCTCGGTTCAAGTTTGGAGAAATTGGCTGAGAAACGTGGAAACTGGCTTTTTGCAGGCATATATCTTGGCAAAATTGAAGATGGGAAGTTCTTTCCAAGTTTTCCCTTGCTTTTTATGATTGCAGATCAAGCCCAAAACAAAGTGGTTGTCGATGATAAGGCAGCTTGGCTTTTCGTTTGCGGCAGAGATTTATTTAAGGAAGGGATATTGGAGGCTTATGGCTTAAGGAGTAAAGGTGTCTACACATTAATTTTTAATCGTTATGGCGAGTGCCTCGGCTTTGGCAGGATAGAAAGGGGCCTAGACGAGGCGAAAAGTGGTACTGTTATCAAAAACATTTTTGACATTGGAGATTTCCTAAGAAGGGAGCGTGATATAAAAGTTTCAGAGACCTAAATCCCAGATCTTATTTTGTTAGCTAACATTTCAATCTTGACCGTGCTTTGTTCTTTCTTAGTCATGTCTCTTAGGACAACAGATCCTTCGATCAGTTCCCTTTCGCCAACTATTACTACGTGGCTTATGCCTCTTCTATCTGCATCCTCTAAAGCCTTTGTAACCTTTCGCCTCATGACTTCCATTTCAACGACTATTCCCTCATTCCTCAGAATTTCTGAAATCTTCATGGCTTCATTGTTCAAGTTTTCATTAACTGGGATAACCGTAACCCGCTTTTCCTCTTCAACTGGTAAGCCAGTTTTCTGTTCTTGCATGGCAAGCATTATTCTGTCTATTCCATGAGCAACTCCAACGGCTGGTGTTGGTTCTCCACCGAACAACTCTACAAGTTTGTCGTATCTCCCCCCACCAGCCAGTGCAATGTCCAGTTCTGGAACATAAACCTCAAAAATCATCCCAGTGTAGTATTCAAGTCCACGAGCGAAACCAGCATCCAAGGTTATGTTTAGCCCTTTCTCTGCTCCCTTCACCAGTTTGAGGATTTCCTTGAGATTTTTCACCGCCTCAGAAGCGCTTTCATAATCCTTTACGAGTTTCTCCATTTCCTCTAGAATGTCCGCGATGTTACTTCCCCTTAAACCAACCAGCTTCTGGAGGGTTTTTAAGCACTTTTCTGAAACTCCATTTTCCTTCACGATGGCTAATGCTTCTTCGTGTTGCTTTTTATCCATGAGCTGCATGATGCGGTTTTGGGTCTCCTCTCCTAGTCCTTCAAGGCTTAAGATGCTTCTCAAAACGCCTACATGTCCAACTTTGAAAGTGTAATTTCTTAGCCCCACAGACCTCATTAAAGTACTTGTTAGCAGCAGTATTTCAGCGTCTGCTTCTGGCTCTTTAGAGCCCATAAGCTCAAAGTTTGACTGCCAAAACTCTCTAAAACGACCCTTTTGGGGTTCATCGAATCGATATAGGCTTCCAACGCAAAAAAGCCTTAATGGTTTAGGTTCATTCCGCAGTTTAGTTGCCACAACCCTCGCAACAGAGGCTGTGAACTCTGGTCTTAGGGCGACTTTTCTTCCACCCAAATCTTCAAAGGCGTACATCCTTAACCGGACTTCTTCTCCCGCCTTTGCTGCCACAAGCTCATAGGACTCTACAACTGGTGTTATTATCTCCTTGTATCCGTATAGTTTGGCTATTTTTCTGGCTTTTTCCTCTATGAAACGCATTATTTTTGCCTCTTCTGGTAGGAAGTCTCTCATTCCACGGACTGTCTTGTAGGCGCTCATAACTGTTCACGCTTTGGCTATGTTCTCTTTATGGTAGGGTTAATTGTGAGACGGAATAGTAAACTATTTCGCCTCTTCGACTCATGACAGCCAAAATAAGCTCCTTTTTTAAGCTTTGGCACTGCCTCATTATTTGGGTTAATTCTTCCATTGTCATTGGTTTGCCCTCTTGGAGGCTTAGGATTAGGTATTTAGCTGTGTCCTTTCCATACTCGCCTCTTTCATAAACTCTGAAGTCTACGCCTAAGCCGAAGCCTTCGCGGACAACGTACCCGCGGCTTCTTAGGTCTCTATAAACAAGATACTTGGCCCAAGCGTTCTCGTCTGTTTTCTCTGCTGCTTTTAGAAGCTGTTGGAAGTTTATTTCCATACCCTTTTCATCCTTAACTAAAATTAGGCCCTTATCTAATAGGTATAGTGCCTCGTAAAAGTTTAGGAGCAGCCCGCTGTTCTCTTCTACGCCGTAACCTTTTGCTCTGAGCTCTTCTATTCTCTGTCTGTTGGCTATTTTCACTCCCTTTTCTATTAATGTTCCCTCTATTCCTATTTCCTGGTGAGCTGACTGCTGTTGCTCTTTACTTTTGCTCATAGGCTCAACCATGCTGGCTTATTCTTGCCAAGTCGTCCTTATATAAAATGCCTTCTTCGCAGATGATTGCCGTCACATATTTTATTGGCGTAATGTCAAAGGCCGGATTTAAAACTGGCACGCCCTCTGGAGCTATTCTCTCAGAGCCTATGCATGTCACTTCTTCTGGGCTTCGCTCCTCTATTTTTATGTCTGCGGCTGTGTGGGCGAGGTCGAAGGTTGATTTTGGAGCAGCCACGTAGAAGGGTATGTTATGCTCTTTAGCTAGGACTGCTATCTGGTATGTTCCAATCTTGTTGATGACAGCATCCCGCACTATTCTGTCAGCTCCAACAATAACCTTGTCTACCATACGCTTATACATGATGTATCCTACCATGGTGTCGCTTATCAATGTGACTGGTATTCCGTCCCGCTTAAGCTCGTAGGCTGTTAGGCGGGCACCCTGTAATTTTGGTCTAGTTTCAGTGGCGATAACCCTGACCTTTTTCCCTTGTTCAATGGCTGCTCTGACAACGCCTAGGGCTGTTCCATAGTCAACGGTGGCTAGTGCTCCGGCATTGCAGTGTGTCAGTACAGTGTCCCCGTCATCTATTAGTGTGGCTCCATGCCTTCCCATTGAACGGTTCGCTGCAACATCCTCGTCGGCTATTCTATTTGCTTCTTCGACGACGAGGGCGACTAAACCTTCAAGGCTTCCTTGGAAAGCTTTAGCCTTATTTAGAATTCTGTCAACTGCCCAGAAAAGGTTGACACCCGTAGGTCTGGTTTTGCGCAATTTCTCCGCCGCCTTTTCCAACTCGTGGATGAGCTCCTCCTTTTGCCGTGCCTTTGAATGGTGGGCTGTTAATGCCAAAGCGTAGGCTGCAGCAGCCCCAATTAATGGAGCGCCCCTAATCTTCATTGTTTTTATGGCTTCAGCCACCTCGTCGCAGCTCTTTAGTTCTAAAAACTCTGTTGTGTGAGGGAGCTTCATCTGGTCTATTGTTATGAGTGTACCGTTGCGCCACATTATGGTTCGCATCCGATGTTTCTCCTTCCACGTCCGTTAACCGTTTATGCCAGTATAAGTATAAATCTTGTTAGACACACCCGAAAAGGGGGGATGGTGAACAGATTTTGAAGAAGGAAAACCTCCAAACCTTTGTTGAAAGGCTTGGAACCAGGTATTCAGAAATTTTGGGCATAGACCTAAAAAGCCAAAGGGAGGAGGAAATTTTCAAGTGGTTTTTGGCTTCCATACTTTTCGGCGCTCCTATAACCGAAACTTCTGTTATAAAAACTTACAAGTGCTTTGAAAAGCACGGCGTCTTAACTCCCCAAAAAGTTTTGGAAACCGGCTGGAACGGCTTGGTGAGGATTCTGGATGAGGGAAGCTACACGCGTTACAACTTTAAAACGGCTGACAAGCTTCTCGAAGTTATGCGAAACTTGATTGAAAAGCACGGGGGAAGGTTAACAGCCATTTACGAGAGAGCCAGCGACTACGCGGATTTGGAAGAGAAACTTAAAAGTTTGGGGAAAGGCGTCGGCGAGGTGACGGTGGGCATATTCCTACGGGAACTCCGCGACATCTGGGAAAAAGCCAAGCCGAAACCAACAAGCCTCGTTGTAATGGCAGCTAAAAACCTCGGAATAATTGATGAAAAGACTCCAAAAGAAATTTTGCAGCAGCTTGAAGAGTTTTGGGCTGAAAATGCTGTTTCCGACAAGTCCTTCATAAACTTTGAAACTGCGCTGCTTCGCCTGGGCAAAAACTACTGTAGAAAGGAAAGGTGCACCGCTTGTCCAGTTAAAACGGATTGTAAATATCACGCTATGTAACAGGGGGCTTAATGTAGGTTACAACTTCTATTGGGCATTCCTCAGGAAGCTTCAGTCGTTTCCGCCATTCATCGCCTACGGCTATTAAAGAGAAAATCCCAGAAATTTCAGCCTTCGCCTTACGCACAAGGTTGACAAGGGCTGCCTGCGTTTCGCCAGTCTTAATCATATCATCCACTATTAAGACGCTGTCCCGCTTCTTAATGGCGTCCTTCGGAACATAAAGCGTAATAGTCACACCAGAATCCCTAAGCACAAATGTTTCTTCAAGAAACTCTTTAACCCCAACCTCCTTGCTTCTCTTGGCTATGACTAGGTTCACGCCTAAAGCGTTTGCCACCATAGTTGCTAGGGGAATCCCGTCAACAGCCGCTGTAAACACTTTTGTAACGCGTTTTCCAGCAAAATTTGCAAGGGCATGATTAGCCGCTTGCTGAAGGATATTGAAATCGCCAATAATCTCTGTGTTATCAAAATAACCGTCCTCGTTAAATCTTATCCTGTTCCGAAGCTCATTCTCTAAGCCAACAAACTTCGACAAGACTTTCCAGAGTTGCTTTGCTCTCGCAGTGTTTGGGAGGACATGCCCTTTTGCGTACCTGCTTAAAACAGTCACCGGCAAGCCTGTTTTCGCTGACAACTCGCGGTATGTGATGTTTCGTTTATATTTGGCTGTTCGGAGAAGTTCTATAGTCATTAAACGCAGTTTCAATTCTTCTGCATGTGTGCTCATCAGCCTCCCCCGTTCACAAGGACTAGTTAAATTCCAAAGCGTTTACATCTTATCGCTATCTTCCAATTTATAATTTCCGCTCGAAAACCGGACAGTAACGGACAAAACGCTTTAGGGTGCCTCCGCCAAAACCACCTCAACAGAATACTCAAAACCGTCTCGGTAAACTGTTAAGCGGACTTTTTCGCCAGCCCTTTTCCTGTGGATTTCGCCTAAAAGCTTCTCTATCCTTGTTATGGGCACGTTGTCCAAAGCCATTATTATGTCGCCAGCCACTATACCAGCCTCGTACGCTGGGCTTCCCTCGACAACTCTAGTCACTAAAACACCCTCGTTCAATGGTATCCCATAATAGCGGGAAATTTCCTTTGTTAGGCTTAAGCCCATAATCCCAAGCCATGGACGTGTGTGCACCCCTTTTGATATGATTTCAGCCGCGCATTTCTTAGCTGAGTTTATGGGTATGGCGAATCCAATTCCATGAGCGTATGGAATTATCGCCGTGCTTATGGCAACAACCTTACCATTAACATCCACCAGTGGTCCACCGCTGTTTCCAGGGTTTATTGCCGCATCCGTCTGGACAAGATTTTCCAAAAGCTCGTTCTTGGATTCTATGGTTCGGTTTAGGGCACTTATGACACCCGAAGTTATAGTTGGTCCGCCTGCCAAGCCAAATGGGTTGCCGATGGCGTAAACACGTTGTCCAATCCTCAACCTATCGGAATCTCCAAGCTCAGCGTAGGGCAAACCTTTCATGTCAACTTTGACCACGGCTATGTCGTGGATTGTGCATGTCCCAAGCAAGCGTCCATTCAAAACCTCGCCGTTCCAAAGGGTGACGGCTATGCGTTCAGCGTCTTGAACCACATGATTATTCGTTAATATGTGGCCTTCGCTGTCTATTATTGTTCCAGAACCCATACCCTTAACTGGGAAGACTTGATAGAATATATCTTGAATCAGCCTTATCGTGCTGATGTTAACAACACACTTGCTAACTTTCTCTAAAACATCCAAAATCTTCGACTCGTCATTAGCCGCCAACTTAACCGCCACCGTTACAATTTCCTTTAAAGGCTTTAAACCCTTTTCTATTTTCACGTTCTGGTTTTCGAGTAGGCGTTAAGAAGCAGAACCACCGCAACGGCTTGTGCTAAAAGAACGTAGGCTATCACCGCCACATATGGAATTTTCAACTCTGCTATCAAGCCGTATACTGCCCCACCGGTTAACATGCCAACACCATAAGCTGTGTTAAATATGCCATAAGCTGTTCCCCGCAAAGAGATTGGAGCGAAACCTGAAACAGCCGCGCGATAAATCGACTCCTGCATCCCCAAAACTAGACCGAAAAAGGCTGCAGCAACAATAAGCATTGTTAAGTCTGCATTAGCCATGGCAAAAAATGTTGGAACAACAGACAGAATAAACGGCAGTATCAAAACTTTGATCTTAAATTTGTCGTAGGCGAATCCGGCAAAAAGTGCCGTTGGCGCGTCCACTCCTTGTATCAGCGTGTAGATTAAGGGAACGATCCACAACTGATTCGTCGGCTTTAGAATTTCCGTTGCCTTGAGAAGTATAAGCTCGAAGGGTATAAGCCCTACGGTGTTCAGCAGAACAGCTGAGGTGTAAACATAAAAGGCTTTCCCAAGCCTACCTCCGCCCTTTTCCAATGTAAGCTCTGCTGGCTCGATGATTTCTCTTCTACTAACTTTCCTAAACGTATAGGCTAGGAATGCCAAAAGCATTATGAAGGGTAATGCTAAAAGGCTAAAGGTTAGATTGTAATTATTGCTGGTGTAGAACATTAAGCCAGCCACGACAAGGGGACCTAAAATAGCGCCTATCTGGTCTAATAGCTCATGGATTCCAAAGGCTTTTCCAGCGCCAACCCCGCGACTTACAATTGATAGCACCGCATCTCTTGCTGGTGATCTTATGGCTTTTCCAATTCTTTCCAGAAGCACCAAGATTATTGCTATTCCCCATGTTCCTGCCACTCCCAACAGTGGGATTGATACAATGAGCCCGTATCCCAAAAATATGAAAAGCCAGTAAGCCTTCGTGGTATCTGCAAGCCTCCCACTCACAAGCCTTAAGCTGTATCCCAAAAACTCTCCAAATCTTCCGAAAAAGGCTATGGCGAAGGCGGAGGCTCCCAGAATCTCTAGGTATGGCGTAACAATTCCACGTGAACCTTCATAGACTATGTCTCCCATGAGGCTTACTATTCCAAGAAGGAGAATAGCCACGTAGACGTTTTTCCCGTTCACTAAACCATTTCCCATTATGAGTTTCCCGCTGGGACAGCCCCTATTCACTGCTAGGCGAAGTTAAGAGTTTTGCTATCTTCTCAAGCCACTCCTTATCCTTCTCGTCAAAACTGTCATACTCTTCGCCGTCAACGTCAAGGACGGCCATAACACTGCCTTTTTCGTCAAAGACCGGCACGGCAATTTCAGACTTCGACCTTGGGTCACATGCAATGTGTCCTGGGAACTCATGAACGTTTGGCACGATAATAGTTTTTCCGCTTTTGGCACATTTTCCACAAACACCAGTGTAGGCTATTCTAGCACATGCAGGCGGTCCTTTTGAAGGTCCGAGTTCCAGCCACTCTTCTTTTGGGATGTAGAATCCAACCCAGAAATAGTATGGGATTTTTGCCTTCAAAATGCTGCATGTAAGCGACATTCTTTCTTCGAAGGTTTTTCCTTTAATCTCTTCCTTTATAGCATTGAAGCATTCTCCGTAAATTCTGTCTTTCGCATAGCGTTCCATAATGCTTCACTTAACTTTTAGATTGACAAATTTAAAACATGCTTTTACTGGATAAAGCTTTTATTGGTGCTCTAAGTTTAGTTTGGCAAATGCCCTAAAAGTTGATGTGAAATGGCTTTGCAAAAGGGAGACTTCATACTGTTAGATTACATTGCCAAGGTAAAGGAGACAAGCGAAGTCTTCGACACGACAATTGAGGAAGTGGCTAAAAAGGAGCGCCTATACAAGGAAGGCGAAATCTACGAGCCAAAGCTTATTGTTATAGGCGAAGGTTGGGTTCTTAAGGCTTTAGATGAAAGCCTAACAAACATGGATGTTGGAAAAACTGAAACTGTGGAGATACCGCCGGAAAAAGCCTTCGGAGCCAGAGACCCGGAAAAAGTTAGGCGGATTCCCTTGAGGCATTTGACGGCTAAGGGTATAACCCCAACTCTTGGGATGCGCCTTGAATATGATGGCAAAATGGCAACTGTTAGGGCTATTGGCGCTGGGCGAGTCCTCTTAGACTTTAATCCTCCGTTGGCTGGAAAAACCCTTGTTTACGAAGTTACCGTCAAAAAGAAGCTTGAAACACTGGAAGAGAAGATAGCCGCTCTGATCCACCGCAGAATACCAACAGTTGAAGCTGAAAAGTTCAAGTTCATTATTAAGGCGAAAAACGTCAGCATAGAAATGCCGGAAGAAGCCTTCTACCTGGAAGGAATACAAGTTGCAAAACGCGGTATAGCCTTAGACATTCAGAAGTTTTTCCCGGAAATAACAGCTGTTAAGTTTATAGAAACCTTCAAAGCAGAACAAAAGACTAAATAACCCCAGTTATTTCTGCAATTTTCTCGCATTCTTCTAGACTGAGATTTAACTTGTTAAGGATAGTGTAGCGTTCAGGTCTTATGGAAGAAGCCATAAACAAGGCTTTAATCACTTCATCTTTCGTTAACCCTAGTTCATAGGCGTTTGTCGGCGCCCCCACAACTTTTAGGGTTTCCCTTATGCGTTTCCAATTTGCGCCGTGCAGATAAGCCATAACAATTGTTCCAACACCGCACCGCTCACCGTGGAGGGCGTTATTCGGCTTTATCAAGTCTAGGGCGTGGCTAAACAAGTGTTCTGCACCGCTGCATGGTCGACTGCTCCCAGCAATGCTCATGGCTACACCACAACTTATTAGGGCTTCAAGGAGCACGCGCAATCCTTCTTCATTTTCTGGTTTTATGAGGCTGGCGTTTCGCATAACAAGCCTCGCGCTCATTAAGGCTAGGCTCGCAGCGTACTCTCCATAGTATTCGTTTCTATCCATGTTTGCAAGCTTCCAGTCCCTTACAGCTGTGAACTTTGCAATGACGTCTCCGCAGCCGCTTGCAATAAAACGGTGAGGCGTCTGCGCAATTATGTTTGTGTCGGCTATTATGGCTACTGGGGATTGCGCCATAACCGAAAATGGTTTTTCAAGACCTTTAACCGACGAAAGCGGGCTTGCAATCCCGTCGTGGGAAGCTGTTGTTGGAACACTAATGAATGGCACCTTTTGCCGGGCGGAACTCAGCTTTGCAACGTCAATTTTTGTTCCTCCACCAACGCCAAAAACTACTTGAGGATTTAGAACTCTAATTTTTTCTTCGACAGCTTCTACATTCTCCAGAGTGGCTGTCTCTATGATGTGCGTTTTTGCTTCCACGCCATTTTTTTCAAGTATTTCCCTAACAATTTTCCCAGCAATCTCGTGGGTTTTCTTTCCAGTAATTATTAGGGCGGATTCCGTGAAGCCCAACCTTTTGGATATTTCTGCGGTTTGTTCAATTACGCCTTCCCCAACAATAACCTCTCTTGGAAGCTGCATCCAATGGCGTTTTAAAGGCAAATCAATCACTTGTTAGGCTTTCCTTTCAAATGATAAAGGGTGTGACTCTTAAAATCTTTTTCACAGCAAAAATGCCCTCAGCTTAAAGATTCCAGCTATATAGATTTTAGCTCCATAACCAATAAAAGAACCACTATTTAAATCACTGTTATGTTTGGTAAGCCGACTATTGAAAAGGGAAAATGCAAATATTACTGTGAGAAATGCGGCAAGGAGATATCAAAGGATGAATATAAGAGTTTAACGGTTTCTGCGAAGAGTGCTATTGGATGGAGGAAGACGAGCTAACAGAGGAAGAGGGCATAATCTAAAGGCTATAAACGTTTATAGAGGAATAGCTTTTTCGAAGCGTAATATTAATAAGCATCATGACGTGATTAAATGGTGCTACTTCCTAGCGAAGTAATCTGGCGATGTATTTAGGTTTTAGGAGAAATGTGTAAAATGTCAAACAACAACGTAGTTGACAAGTTGACGTTGAAAGGAACCACAACGATAGGGGTTGTCTGCAAAGATGGGGTAATCCTCGCCTCTGACACTCGTGTGACTATGGGGTTCTATGTAGCCCATAAACATGGAAAGAAAATATACAAAATAGACGACCACATGGCAATGACCATTGCAGGAACAGTTGCTGACGCTCAAAGGACAGTGGACATTTTAACAGCTAATGCCCAACTTTATAAGCTGAACATGGGGAGACCAATGCCCATAAGCTCAGCGGCAAGGCTTATGGCAAACCTTCTATTCTCAGCCAGATATATACCACTGGCAACCCAAGTTTTAATAGGCGGCATTGATGACACAGGCCCCCACGTCTTCTCCATAGACCCCTTCGGAAGCCTAACAGAAGAGAAATGCGTTGCCACTGGTTCTGGCTCTCCAATAGCCTACGGCGTTTTGGAGGACAAATTCCGCGAAGGTATGTCCGTGGCTGAAGCTTTACCCATAATTGTTAGGGCTGTTGACTCAGCCATGAAAAGGGACACAGCCAGCGGAGACAGCTTCAATGTGGCAATTGTGGATGCTAACGGTTATAGAGAACTAACCGAGGAGGAGAAGAGGAAACTTTTAGCTGCAAATTAAAGGGAAGTCTAAAAGTTGGCGCCTAACACTGAAAGGGAGAAAATCGAAATAAGCAAATACATACTTGAGCATGTTCCAAAAGAAGCTGAAGTCACAAGAGTGGAATATGAAGGTCCAATGCTAGCGGTTTATGCAAAAAAACCCGAAATCCTCGTGGAGCAGAGCAGCCTAATAGCAGACATAGTAAACGTCATTAGAAAAAGAATTGTTGTCCGCTCCGACCCGTCTGTGAGGCTTCCGGAAAAGGAGGCTGAAAAAATAGCTCGCGAAATAATCCCGCCGGAGGCTGAAGTCACAGATGTATACTTTGACCCAAGTCTTGGCGAAATCATAATTGAAGCTAAAAAGCCAGGGCTTGTCATAGGGAAAAATGGCGCCGTTCTTCAAGAGATTATTAAAAGGACAAAATGGCGCCCCCACGTTTTAAGAAGCCCGCCACTGCGTTCTAAGATCATCGCGCATATGCGCCATTACCTTCACTCTGAAAGTAAAGAGAGGGAGCGGAACCTCCGCACCTTCGGCGAGAGAATTTTCAGACCAAAAATATTCGAGGTTGGAGACGTTCGAATCACACCTCTCGGCGGCGTTCAAGAGGTTGGGCGTTCAGCTTTTCTCGTGCAAACGAGAGAAAGCAGCATCCTCTTGGACTGTGGCATCAATCCTGGTTCTTCAAAACCTTTTGAGGCGTTCCCGAGACTTGACCATCCAGCCTTTGAAATAGACTCTTTAGACGCTGTTGTTATAAGCCACGCTCACTTGGACCACTGCGGCTTAGTGCCATTCCTATACAAATATGGCTATGAAGGCCCAGTCTACTGTTCCGCGCCAACATCCAACCTAATGACATTGCTTCAGCTCGACTATCTGGATGTAGCCAGTAAACAAGGTATAATTCCGCCATACGATCAGAAGGACGTTCGTGAATGCGTTCTCCATACAATTCCACTGCGTTACGGTGTTGTAACAGACATAGCTCCAGACGTGCGGCTAACACTGCACAACGCTGGACACATTTTAGGCTCCTCAATAATACATCTGCACATAGGCGAAGGCTTACACAACATTGTTTATACAGGCGACTACAAGTATGCACGAACTATGCTTTTAGAGGCGGCGACAGCCGAATTCCCACGAGTTGAAACCGTTATAACTGAAAGCACTTATGGTGGTCCGGAGGACATAATGCCATCAAGGGTTGAAGCTGAAGAACGCCTAACAAAAATAGTGAACGAAACCTTGGAGAAGAGGGGCAAAGTCCTAATTCCTGTCCCTGCTGTTGGCAGAGCGCAAGAAATAATGCTTGTTTTAGACGGCTACATGAAGCGGGGATTAATGAAGGAAGCACCGGTCTTTATTGAGGGCATGATTTCCGAAGCTACGGCAATCCATACAGCTTATCCAGAATATTTGGGTAGGGAAGTGAGAAACAGCATCCTTCATGATGGGGTTAACCCCTTCGAGTCGGACTACTTCACCGTTGTTGAGCATCCAAGCGTTAGACAAAACGTAATTGATGGAGAACCATGCATAATAATGGCTACTTCAGGCATGCTTGAAGGAGGACCGGTAATAGAATACTTCAAGAGCCTAGCAGAAGATGAGAGAAACTCCATAGTCTTTGTAAGCTATCAGATTGAGGGCACCCTTGGAAGGAGAGTTCAAAAGGGCATAAATGAGGTGGCAATGATTGACAGCGAGGGCAAAATGAGCGTTGTAAAAGTGAAGATGCGTGTGGAATCAATAGAAGGCTTTTCAGGGCATTCTGATAGGCGCCAAATAATAAATTATCTAACACACTTAAAGCCTAGACCTGAACGAGTTATAGTTTGCCACGGTGAAAGGGCAAAAATAGCAAGCATATCCAATTTTATAGAGAAAAAGTGTGGAATTCAAACCTTTGCGCCAGCGATTATGGAAACCATTAGGCTGCTGTAGGTATAGGCTCACTTGCCACCGGCGTCTTCTCTCTCCAAATCTTCACGTTAGGCGGACAAATAACCACACGTTCCTCGCCTAGACGGGCTATGTCCCCACCTACAGACTCGACAAATTCGCATAGTTCATTAACAGCTCTTTTAACATCATCAATGCTTTTATTTGCAAGTGGAGTTATTCTGAGAATTAGGATGTTTCCGGAGCGGACTTCTTTCTTAACAACATCTAAGTCGGATAGATCCCGGAGGGGCATAGCCTTCAAGAAGGTTTTGCCGGGTTTCTCCTTAGCTTCCGCTTTCGATGCTTCACCCCTTTCCTCTTTCTTGTATTTGCGGAAGAGTTCACCTAAACCCGGCAAACTTCTCCTCTCTATCGCCCTTTATACCTAAATTACCCTTTTTAAGAGTTTAAGCGTTTCCTTATTGAGCGTTGCTCTGAACCTAAAATATAGATTAGCGTTAATAGGTTTATGAATCTGAAATATAGATTTGACCTTTATTTTTGCTTATGTCAACCTTTTTATGGTTTCCCAGATTTTGTCGCCAATGTGGTGAATATTTTTAACCACAACACCGTGTTTAACCTCAACAACCTCCTCTGAGTTGTAAAGAATTTCGCCAACGGCGATCGGCTTACCATATTTCTCGTCAACAACCAATATGATGTCTCCCTTAACGAATTCTCCTTCAAAACGTAAAATTCCAGGGGCCATCACATTTGCGCCATTACAGATATGAGGGATAGCCCCCATGTCCACAACAACCCTTGGCAAAAAGCCAAAAACTTCTTTAAAGAGCAGAGTTGGGTAAATGTTTTCTCCGCCTTTGAAAAGTGCTGGCTCACCGTTTATGAGGTAAACTTCGCCAAGATCAACTTCAACAACTTCCACTTTTGGTGCGCTCGCGAAGCATTTTTCTATGGCTATTTTAAGCCTTTTTGGAATATTTTCTAAAAGCTTCTTTGCTTCCTTATCCTTTAGGAAATGCCTCTTAAACCTTTTAGACATAAGTTTTCGCTTCTCATTTAGATAGGTTTAATTAGATAGGTTTAAATGGTATAAATTTAATATAAAAAGGGTAAATGTCTATTGAGGTCTGCGAATGAGCGAAATGACCACCGAAATCCTTGAGCAAAACCTTGGAAAAATAGTGCTTGTAAGGCTCAAGGGTGGAAAAAGCCTAAGGGGCAGATTAAAGGGCTTTGACCAACACTTAAACCTTGTTCTCGAGGAGACAGAAGATACAACAGACGCTGAAAACACGAAGAAGCTTGGCTTAATCATCGTCCGCGGAGACAACGTCGTCCTGATATCACCGCCGCCTAGGTGAAAAATTTGGGAAAGGGAACTCCCTCCTTTGGAAAACGCGCCGGAAAAACGCTTCATATACGTTGTAGACGTTGTGGAAGGAGAGCCTACAACGTTTCTAAGAAACGGTGTGCTGCATGCGGCTATGGTGCGTCAACAACCATTAGGCGTTATTCTTGGCAGACTAAAAACCTTAACAGAGAGAGGATCCGCTAAAACTCGTTATTATTAAAGTAGCCCTTATCAATTCTAACGAATATAAGCGGCCCCTTACTTCTTGTTAGTTCTCTGGCCTTGCGCAATGTGTTGTTTACAACGTTCAGCACTTGTTCTTGGTCGTTCATGTACTTCTTCTTGTTTTCGCCCAGTTCCATTTTTAGGAGGTTTTCAGCTAAAATGGACGTGCCGCATATTTCCCCGTTTTTGATTAGCGTTGATATGACGACTTCTTGCATTTCCCTGCGGTTGGTCAACCTTCTCCATATTGGCTCGGCGTTGTTTAGGATTTTTGTTATCTTGTTCCATTTTTGAGCTTCCTCGTTGCCTATGAGGAGTTTCACCCTTTCACTCCACTTTTTCAGCCATATTCCAGTCCAAAGGTCTATGAACTCTTCAAGCTCCTTAGGTTCTTTCTGGTAGCATTCTTCCAGTTTGTCGGCGAGTTCGCATTCGTTCGCTTCTTTGCCCACAAGGTTCCAGTGAACCTTCAAGTAGTTTGTAAGGTCTTGGCATGCTATTTGCAGAACCTTCCTGTCAGCGCCGAAAATATCCAGCATTGGATTTTTACTTTTTAACTTTTCAGACAATAGCACTTCAATGAAATTCATTGTTTTCGAAGCCCTCTCCACTCTAATACTAGGATTAAGGTTTTAATTAAGCTTTATTTATGGTTGCTTCTATAACATTCTTAAGTAATTTTTAACCATATTGCATGTTCCGTAATATTCTTCAATCAAGAAAAAATGGGAGCTCACCGATGTCTTTAATTATCAAGTCGGGCTTTTCCTTTTCTAACTCTTCCCTTGTGAATATTCCCGATAAAACGGCGACTGTTTTTGCTCCGGCGTTCTTTCCAGCTCTTACGTCTGCGACTGAATCGCCTACAATAGCACATTCATCCACTTCAACATCTAACCGTCTGGCACAGTCAACTAATGCCTTTGGAGAAGGCTTTGGAAACTTCGTGTTTAATGCCGTGACAACGCATTGGAAATATTTGGCTAAGCCCACCTTTCCCAGCCAATTTACAACATTTTTGCATGGAACATAACGCATTGTTAACAGTGCAAGCTTAGCCTTTCTTGAAAGCGTTTCAAGAGTTTCCTGCATGTTCGGCAATAGTTTAGCCTTGTCCTCAGCGAGCTTATAATAGGCTGTAAGGTAAGCGTCTAGGAATTTTTCAATATGTATTTCTGGCAGTAAGTCGTTTATTGGTAAATTTTGCTCCAATCTTCTTGGGATTTCCAAAACCAAGTTGTGGTTAAACTCTTTTATGCCAAGCTTTTCCATAGCTTTTGCTAGGGCTTCACGGTAGGCCTCTTTTGAGTCCACAAGCGTGCCGTCTAGATCTATGATTATCCCTTTAACTTTCAACCTCATTCTTCCCATCTTTTTGCCTACTGCATGCCTTTTGTTTCGATAAGTTTTTATCTATGGTTTATTGTCTAAAAGGATACCCACTAGAAGATATAAAAGGTTGAAGGTTTGGAGTATTAGGCTATGGTTAGAAAGGCGCGGATACGCTTAACAAGCACAGACTACAAAAAGCTTGAGGAAGTGTGCCAAGAGCTTAAGGCAATAGCTGAAAAAACAGGGGTTAAAATGGTTGGGCCCATTCCATTGCCAACCAAGAGACTTAAGGTTCCGGTTTTAAAGTCTCCATGCGGGGAGGGGACAGCCACATGGGATAAGTGGGAGCTGCGCATCCACAAACGCTTAGTAGATATCGATGCTGAGGAACGTGCCATGAGACGTATTATGCGTATCCGCGTTCCCGAAGAAGTGCACGTGACAATAGAACTTCTCTGATTTTGCATTCTCATCGCCTTTTACAGAAGTATGAAGGATGCTATAGTTAGCAGTAAGCTTGTTATAAAGGCTAAAGCCCAAACCGCTTTGTTCCAGAGGAAGATCTTAAAGCCGTCAAGCACTCCGAAGGGGATTAAATTAATGAAGGCTATCCAAGCGTTAATCGCGAAACCTAGGAGAAATAGGTATGAGAAGTTGCTTGTCGGGATAAGAAGCGCTGCCAAAAGAAATCCTATAGACAACAAAGTGTTTGTTAATGGACCGGCTATGGAGATTTTCCCGACGTTTCTTTTGCTAGTAAATCCTGATATGACTACTGCTCCTGGTGATATAATTTTAAAGAAAGGTGAAATGATGGATATGACTGTTAATATTAGTCCAAAAAGCATTATTCTGAATTCCGCCCATAAACCGCTTTTTTGAGCTGTGAATTTGTGGGCTAATTCGTGAATTAGAAAGGAAATAGTCACTAGAACGGCAAATGCGAGAAGCATGGGAATACCTCCAATGTTCCGGATTATGTTTGGCGATATTCCTAGGGATAGTCCTATGCCTAAAACAACAAGAGCCGCCACAGTCAAATGCGTGACCTCCTTCGTGCTGAAGTAAATTTTCCTTTTAGTTTCTATTGGAATATATGTGATTGTGTACTCAACCGGCTTCCACTGTTGGAAAGATCGTGTTTGCTCCTCCTTCACCGGTGCTCGTGCCGATTCTATTTTTGGGCAATCATGGTTTTCCGGTAAGCGATGCTCGGCGCAAAAGTACCCTTCACAATAGGGGCATCTAAAAGGGAGAAAGGTTTCTGTTCCACATTTTTGGCACTTCATTTGAGGCGCCTTTTAACCGCTTAAATGGACCTTTTGCTCTTTATATGTTTCTGTTTACGCTGGGTTAAATGTTAATAGGGCTATGCATCTAGTTAATTTGAAGGGTGAAGAAAGCGTGAAGGCTTTCAGTTTCGTTCACGCCGCGGACTTGCATTTGGGCTACTCCCAGTACGGTTTAGAGGTGAGGCGTGAAGACTTTGACAAAGCTTTTAAGGAGCTTGTCGACAAAACCCTTGAGCTTAAACCAACATTCCTCATAATCGCCGGAGACCTTTTCCATAATGCAAGACCATCCAATGTTACTTTGGAGAATGCCATAAGAAACTTTAACAGACTCCGTAATGCCGGTATTCCAGTGCTGGTTGTTGACGGTTCCCATGACTCCGCGCCAAACATTGTTACGAGCACTATTCTTAATCCATTAGACAGTGCTGGGCTTATCTATTATCTACCACGGCATGAGGGGGCATGTTGGCGGAAACCAGAATGCTGCTATGTTTACGGAGTGCCTAACTACCGGACTAGGCGCAAAACCGAGGAGATGCTTCCGGCCTTTATGGAGCAGAACAAGCCAACACCAGACCCTTCGCTTTTTAACATCTTCGTTTTCCACATGGCACTGGATATTCCAGAAGTTAACCCACCCTACATAGAGGCTGAAGCTACAGTTGGGCTTATACCAAAAGGCTTCAATTACTATGCCGCCGGGCATGTTCACAAACCCTACGTGGGAAAATTAAAAACTGGATTGCTGGTTTATCCTGGAAGCACCGAAACAATAAATTACGATGAAGCTGGAAATGAGAAGGGCTTTTACTACGTAGAAGTGAATGAAAAAGGAGAGGCTGCCCCACAGTTCATAAAATTGGAATCTCCCCGAAAATTTGTTGTTCTGGAGCAAGATTTCACTGGTGTTACAGCGTCGAAAATTACTGAGCTTGCCGTCCAACTTGTGAAAGGCGCTGACGAAGAGGGCGCTGTTCTCATCCCAGTTTTGCGTGGTGTCTTGCCCGTTGAGGCTAGCCGATCAGAGGTCGACGTCGCTCAAATCCGCGGTGCTGCTGAAAAGGCTCTGCTTGTCCACCCGGTTGTTTTGCTGCGGGAGAGCGAAGTTCCAGAGGCAGTTGTTCGCTCTATATTCGAAAGCGAAATTAAGGATTTGAAAACGAAAAGCTTCGAATACTTCATGCAAATTTTCTCCGAACGTTACAGCCGGGAAGAGGCCGAAAAAATTGCAAAGGCTGCGGTTAACCTAATTGAGCCCCTAACCAAGAAACAGGACGAAAAGGTTAGGCAGATTTTGGAGGGGCTTCTGCAATGAAAATCGAAGTTGTACAATTGGAGAACATCCGCTCCCACGTGAAGTCCACCATCCCGTTTGCAAGGGGGTTCAACTGTCTAGTTGGAGGTTTAGGCTGTGGAAAATCTAGCATACTTTACGCCATAGACTTCGCCCTCTTCGGAGACCCCCTTGGCAGGAGCTACGACTACCTTTTGCGGGAGGGCGCCGAAACCGGTAAAGTTGTTGTCCAGTTCACCCACAACGGCAAGAGTTACAAAATATCAAGGGGCTTGAAAAGGCGGGGGAAGGGCATAAGCCAAGACTTTGATGAACTTAAACTCTTTGAAGGCGAAACCCTAATTGCAAGCGTGAAAAGCGACGCTGTCGCAGAACAGTTGAAGGCTATCACAGGCTTAGAAAAGGAGCTTTTCCGCGAAATAATCTGGGTCCGCCAGGAACACCTAAAAGAGCTTTTGGACGCCCCGCCCAGAGAGAGGCAAAAACGCTTAGACGAACTTTTTGGCTTGTCGGAATACGAAACGGCGTGGAGCAACTTGGCTGGCTACCAAAAGGAATACGAGGGCGAAAAAAGAGTATACGAAAGAGACCCAGACGTCGCTGGAATGAAAGCGCTGAATAAGGAGTACGACAGCCTAGCCAGAGAATTTACCCTACTAGAGGTTGACCTCCAAGAAACAACGAGAAAGCTTGGCGAAGCCAAAAAAGCTTTGGAGGAGGCAGACCTCAAACTCAAAAAACTAGAGGAGCTTAAAACATCCGTAGAAAGTCTCAAACGCAAGGAAGCCCAAATACAGGCCAGCCTAACAAGCCTTGAAGATTCTCTAGCGTCGTTAGCTGAAAAAGTTGAAGGGAAAAA
>JAWAZO010000017.1:0-22017 GCA_038817565.1 Bathyarchaeia archaeon | reverse complement strand
AATTATTATTAACGGACTTTTGAAGTGGGAAAGGAAATCAATGATGATTGCTCTCCTCTTTCTTCTAACAAGTTCATTATAACCAAAAATTTCAAGACGCTTTTCCACCTCTTCGGAAGAAAGTCCATTTAACGAGGTCTTTAAGCGTGAAAGAAGTTCCTCGACGGGCAAAGTTAATACTTCTTCAGTGCTCGGCAGAGCCCAGCCTAAACCTTCATCAACGTTTGACTTCTCCAAATTTTGAATCGTCATTATTTCACCATCCATTTCTCGCCGAAGAACTCCGAAAACTGGGCTTCTTCTATCTTACAAAGCATGTCAATTTCTTAAATGTTGAGTTTAAGTGTTATGTTGCCAGTGTTTTCGCCAGTTTCAAAAGTCTTATGTCTAGGGTTTTTTGGTTTTTGCATGTTTCTTCTAGGCTTATGTTTGTAATTAGGCCTTTCTGTAATCCGACCACACGGTTTCCAACACCTTGCATGATTAGTTGGACTGCTTCTTCTGCAAATAGGCTTGCCAATAAGCGGCTTCTGGCGGTTGGGCTTCCTCCCCGCTGGGCATAGCCAACAATGCTCAGTCGAACCTCTGCGCCGGTGTTAGCCTCGATTTCTTCGGCGATTTTGCGGGTGTCGCCGACACCTTCAGCCGCCACAATTATACCGGACCGTTTACCCTTGGCCGCATTCTCCTTCACGGTTCTAAAAACTTCCTCCATGTTAATTGGAACTTCTGGAACCAAAATGACCTCGGCGCCAACAGTCAAGCCCACAGTCAAAGCTAAAAATCCCCTTCGCCGCCCCATAACCTCCACAACAAAGACCCTTTCATGGGATATGGCTGTGTCCCTAATCTTGTCAATTTCAGCAACAGCCGTATTAACAGCCGTGTCAAAACCAATAGTCTCATCAGAACCGTAAACATCATTATCTATTGTGGCTGGAACCCCAACTATTAAGGCGTCTGTTTCACGGCTAAGTTCCAAGGCGCCACGAAAAGAGCCATCCCCGCCAATAACAATGAGCCCGTCCACATTGTTGGCGGCAAGATTCTCAGCAGCCTTTCTAATGCCTTCCGGAGTTTTAAACTCTGGACAACGCGAAGTCAAAAGGATGGTGCCGCCCAACTGAATTATTCCACCAACAGAGCGCGGCGTCAAAAGCCTAAAACGGTTATTAATTAAGCCTTCCCAGCCCCTCTCAAAACCCAAAACCCTAAAACCTAAAGCACTAGCCAAACGCGTAACCGCCCTAATAGCCGCATTCATCCCCGGAGCATCCCCACCACTAGTAACAACACCTATCGTCTTCAACTAAGCCCACCATCACGGACAAACTCTAAAGCCTTAAAACAAATTCTCCCAATCAGAATAAATGACTTCCCTTCATACGTCATAAAAGAGGAGGCTCAATATGGAGAAAAACCATATAATCGTCCTAACCACAACATCCAGCAGAGAGGAAGCAGAAAAAATAGCACACGCACTCTTGGCTGAAAGACTAATTGCATGCGCCAACATAATCGGCCCAATCCACTCACTCTTCTGGTGGCAAGACAAAATAGACACAGCCCAAGAACACCTAATCCTAATGAAGACCAGAAAAGCCTTGTTCAGTAAAGTTTCCGAGAGGATAAAGGCCATTCACAGCTACCAAGTCCCAGAAGTAATAGCGCTTCCAATCATGGAAGGTTCAAAAGACTATTTGAAGTGGCTTGATGAAAGTCTAGATCATCCGGAAACATGCAAATAACATTATTAAGATTAACTTGCACAATACACTGTTAGTGTTGGTTGAAATGCCAGTGAATGTTGAGCATTTAAAGCGGAGAATTGTTGAAATTCTTGAAACAATAAATGAATTAAAACGTTTAACCTCAAAGCCTTATGCAGAGCTAAACCTGAATGAAAAATATGCCATCCGTTACCATATTATAGTTCTTGCTGAAGCTTTAGGAGGTTTATGCTTTCAAATAGTGACGGAAGACCTTAACCGCACTCCTAGCTCTTACTCGCAGTGCTTTAAAATACTAGAGGAAGAGGGTATCTGCGATTGCGCTAAGGATTTAACGGCTATAATGCGTTTAAGAAACTTACTGGTTCATCGTTATTGGATAATAGATGACAATCAAGTATACAACGCTGTTAAAGGCAATTTTAAGGCTATTGACAATTTTTTAAAAAACGTGAGGGATAGATATGCAATCAAATTATGACCAGATAAGACTTTACAAGTTTAGCCAAAAAGAAAAGGAAGAAATCATCAGAAAAATCAAAGGGTTTGTGGCGCGAAATAAACGGATAAAGCTTGCAATAATTTTCGGTAGCCTAACCACTAGAGATTACGTAAGGGACATAGACCTTTGCATAAGCTCAAACCCAAAACTAAGTTTTGAAGAACTCCTAGATTTAAATGCAAGATTAGAACTTGAACTTGGTGTGCCGGTGGATATTGTTGAACTTGAAAGTTTGCCCAAAAACCTTCAGACAAACATTTTAAAAAACGGTGTGCTAGTAAAAGGTAAAGTTTTATAGGTTTTGTTTCGTCATGAATGTTTTGGCGGTGGGTCTTAGGCGGGGGGCTAGGGGTCCCCTGTACCGTAAACCCTCTATATGACGGGCCGAAAGCTGAGGCTGAGGCGCCCGTGGCCGCCCGCAACCCCACTTCCGAAGCTGTGACTATCCGTCCCTTGGGGCTGACGGTCGCTGGGCGGCTTCCGTAGGGAAGCTTGCTCCAGCGTTTGCCAGGTGAACCTGGCTAGGCCCGGGAGGGAGCAACCTAAGCCTGGACGTTCAGCGCTCAAGGGGGCGCGGGTACGAGTGTAGGGTTTGGGGGAGCGGGTGGATTCTGGGCGTCGAACCTCAGTGACCCACCGCCACCCCTTCTAACATATGGAGTTTGGCAATGTTGGGCTTAAGTGGAAGGTTCTTGTGGGGTGTTTCGGAAAGCGGCTTCCAGTTTGAAATGGGCGATCCCTCAGGTAAAAGCGTGGACGCTAACACCGACTGGTTTGTCTGGGTGCACGACGCCGAAAATATAAGGCGTGGCATAGTGAGCGGCGACCTTCCGGAAAACGGCATAGACTACTGGGGCTTGTATGCGAAAGATCATGAAGCTGCAAAAAAGCTTGGTTTAAACGCTTACCGTGTTGGCATAGAGTGGAGCAGAATCTTTCCCAAAGCAACGACAACAATCCATGTTGAAGTTGAAAGGGCTTCTGACGGCAACATATCGAAAATAGAAGTGGACGACAAAGCCATTGAAGAGCTGGAAAAATTGGCGGATAAGGAGGCTTTAAACCATTATAGGCTTATCCTTGAAGATTTGAGGGCGAAAGGCTTCAAGGTTTTTGTCTGCCTAAACCATTTTACGCTTCCATTATGGATTCACGACCCATTAACTGTGCGGGCAACAAGGCTTAGGCGGGGACCGAAAGGCTGGCTTGAAGAGTCCACTATAATCGAGTTTACGAAGTATGCGGCTTTTATGGCTTGGAGTTTTGGCGACATTGTTGACAACTGGGCAACCCTAAACGAGCCGATGGCTGTCTGCGAGGCAGGCTACATGATGGCGCAGTCCGGCTTCCCGCCTGGTGTAAATAATTTTAGAGCTGCTAAAAGGGCTGCCAAAAACATGGTTTTGACTCACGCCAAAGCCTACGAAGCAATAAAAAAGTTTGACGATGTTAAGGCTGACAGCGACAGTCCAAGCTCAGCCTATGTTGGGCTTATCCACAACGTTATTCCAGCCTATCCGCTTCACGCCAGTGAAAGGCTTGATGTTGATGCGGCGCAGTTTATGGATAATTTGCATAACCAGTTTTTCCCAAGGGCTGTTGCAGAAGGCTGGCTAGACGAAAACCTGAACGGCGTTAAGGAGAGAAATGAGGTGAAGGGCTACTTGTTTAACCGTCTCGACTGGCTTGGTGTAAACTATTACACACGTTTTGTAATTAAGGGAAAAAGGAATTTGCTTGCTAAGCTTTTCGTCGGGATTCCAGCAGTTCCAGAAATTGTGCCCAACTATGGTTTTGGATGCCAGCCCAAAAGTAAATCGGCCGATGGCAGACCAACATCAGACATGGGGTGGGAAATCTACCCAGAAGGCCTTCTTGAAGCCTTGAAGGCTATGGCGAAATTTGCTAAACCAATTTACATAACAGAAAATGGAATAGCCGATTCAGAGGATAAGCTCAGACAAAAATTCCTAGAAGACCACGTAGGGGTTTTGGAAAAAGCCGTGAAGGAGGAGAAACTAGACGTTAGGGGCTATTTCCACTGGGCTTTGACGGACAATTATGAGTGGGCTAAAGGCTTCAAAATGAAGTTCGGCTTATACGCTGTAGACCTCCAAACAAAAAAGCGGATTGTAAGAAAAAGCACAAAAACCTACAAGCAGATGATTGAGAAACTGAAAATCTAGGATGGCACTTTGTTTGCATGGTGAAGCTTGTTAAAATCCCCAAACTCAAAAGTTGGGATTTTGCGAGGTTAAAATTTAAATGTAAATCTTATTGAAATTTTAAGTGGAATCTAAGATTAGAGTGTGAGGGTTTGCCAAAAGATCCATTTAAATTGCCAAATATTGATTGGTCTGATTGGATTTTAGAGGAGCCAAAAAGGGATTCTAGGAGGGCTTTTACAGAGTCTCAAAAGAAGGATATCTTAGTTAGGCAGAAATACAGGTGTGCAAGGTGTCATAAACTGTTGGATCTTAGGGCAACTCATTTCCATCATGTTAAGCCTTGGGCTTCAGGTGGAAAAACCAGAACTGCTAATGGAGTTGCGTTATGCTCTGAGTGCCATGACAAGGTGCATCATGAGCAAAGGCTCAAAAAACTTGAAGGAAAAAAGAGAAAGAAAAAATCTGGAATCTTTGACATAGACCTTTCAAGCATTCTCTAAACGGACATCTTTGATGGTAGCCCCATTCTGTTGATTAGCAAGTATTCTCTCCCTTTAAACCATGGTCAAAACGTAGAGGGGAGGGGATATAGAAAATAAGTTGTGCCACGTCTCCATTTTCCAGCCCTTTTACGCTGAAAACTGAAAGGGAATGCATTGATTTCGTATAAGCCCAAAAATCATGTTTGGAAAATGCTAAATGCTGTGAAAGGCTAACACTTTATGTCTGCTGGAGTTGCACGGCATGCCCCACAACGAACTCCGCAAAGACTATCTTCTCGACCGCTGGGTGGTGATCGCCACAGAGCGTGGGCGCCGCCCAACAGACTTCGCCAAAAAAGAGAAGCCTCAAGCTAAAGTGGGTATTTGCCCCTTCTGTCCGGGAAACGAGCACATGACGCCGCCAGCACTGCTTGTCTATTTGGAATCCGGTGGAAAAATTAAAAAGGCGAAGGATGAAGACGGATTTAGGCACAAAAACTGGATTATCCGCTGTTTCCCAAACCTTTTCCCAGCCTTCAGCCCACCACAGGAAGCAACAAGTAAAAGGAAAATTATGGAAGGTCACGATTCGGCTTTAGTCGATGCTATTGGGCATCACGAAGTTTTGGTGGAATCACCGAATCATGATGAACATCCATCAGACGCGCGGCTAACCCAACTTGTCAATGTTATAAACGCTTACTTGGATAGGCTCAGCGAACTTTCTGCGAAACCGTATGTGCGTTACGTTTCCATATTCCGTAACCATGGCCTAGAGGCTGGAGCTTCTCTCTCCCATGCCCACAGCCAAATAATAGCAACACCCTTCACACCAAAAATAGTCGGAGAGGAGTTGGCTTCGAGTCGGCGTTACTGGCGTAAAACCGGCAGTTGCATCTTCTGCAAAATCATAGAGAAAGAGCGAGACAGCCCCCGTTTCATAATGGAAAACCCGGATTTTCTGGCATTCGCGCCATATGCAAGCGTCAACCCATTAGAGTTTTGGATATTCCCGAAAAAGCACGAGGCTTCACCCCTAAAGCTATTTGAGAAGGAAAGGGAAAACTTTGCAAAAATTTTTAAGGCGTGTCTTGGTGCGCTAAAAGGTCTCTTAAATGATCCGCCCTACAATTTCGGCTTCCATATAGCCATAGAAAAAGCTGCAAGCCCCTACTACCATTGGCATGTGGAGGTTTACCCAAAACTCGCCATCTGGGCTGGATTTGAAAAAAGCACTGGCATGTATATCAACACGGTTTCTCCAGAAACAGCGGCGGAAAGCCTAAGAAAAGCCATCTCAACCTAAAATTTTGAAGATTTCTCTTTCAAATGGTGGTCTAAAATAAAGAATATCTTCAACATAAGCCCTTAATGGTTCAGCCACGCTCCAAGCTTGGGCTATGCAACCACCAGCCTTATGAGGCGGATCTCCATCATAAACCTCACTTATGGCACCAAGTCCAGCAACAAATACCTGCGTTGTGAGGAGAGGCGCGAGGAAACTTCTAAAAGCGTATTCTCGCGTGTACTCGCCATAACCATTCGCTTTCAAGTAAGCCGTTATGAAAGGTCCTAGGAGCCAAGGCCAAACAGAGCCATTGTGGTAGGCTAAATCTCTGCTGCGTCTATCTCCACAGTAAACGCCCACATACCTCGGGTCACCTCTCGCAAGGGTTCTTAAGCCAAAAGGTGTCAAAAGCTCGTGGCGCACAACATCAATTACCTTACCGCATTTTGTTTTGTCGAGCATTGTAAAATCCAATGCCGTCGCAATAATCTGGTTAGGTCTGAGAGCAGCGTCGCCAAAGCCACGTTCATCAACAACGTCGAACAAGCAGCCTTTCTCAGAATTCCAAAACTTTTCATTAAAGCTTTCCTTAGCTTTTTCAGCTAAATGTGCAAATTTCTCAGCGGCATCCCTCTCCTTGAATTTTCTAGCTAAAATCTCTAGTGTCTTGAGGGCGTTATACCATAATGCCTGAACTTCAACGGCTTTGCCAGCCCTAGGCGTTACCGGTTGTCCATTTATGGCGGTATCCATCCATGTGAGCTGTGGTCCATGAAGAAGGAGTCCATCATTGTCTATGCGGATTTTCGGGCTCTTCCCCATTTCAAAATTTTCAACAATAGCCTTCATGTTTTCCCACAGATTCTTCTCAACAAATTCAAAGTCGTCGGTATACTTCAAATACTGGAGGGCAGCGTTCACAAACCATAATGTGGCGTCAACAGCGTTATAAACTGGTTTAGCGTCAGCGTCTGAAATAAAATTTGGAATTAAGCCGTCCATAAAATGTCGGTTAAATGCTAGAAAGGTTTGTCTGGCATCTTCAAATCTCCCAGTGACAAGCATTAGTCCAGGCAAAGCTATGAAGGTGTCTCTTCCCCAATCCTCAAACCAGTGGTAACCGGCAATAACAGACTTCCAAGCCTTTCCAAAGCTTCCAACAACAAACATGTCAGTTGCGTAAACAATCCAGCTAAGCCAGTCTTTTGTCTCTACACCATTATGCTCGTTGTAAAACCTTTCAAGAAGTTGTTCTCGACGCTCACATTCGGCATCATACAAATTTTCAATGTCATACGTTGTAGCTGGCATTTCATCCGCCACTTCCTCCACACTTAACTCGTCTTCACCGGCTACAGTTGTCAACGCAAACTTTTCAGCGGATTTCCCTCTAACTTTTATTTCAAAAAATCCAGGCTGGTACCAGTCATCAAGGTGGCTTTCTCCGCGATTATGCTCTTCACGGAAATAAACCCTTTCAACCCACCTTTCAGCTTGAACATAAGACCCGTGTGTGGCTTCAAGAATTATTGTGGCTTTTGGCTTTTCAACGCTTATTTTCACTCTTCTGCCATGTATTTTCTGTGAAAACGTTGGCGGATCATGCCCTCTATCCACAACCGAGTGAAAATGCCTACAAGTTATCAGCGGAAAAATTCGAACCTCAATGTCCAATGTGCCGGCGTTAATGAACTCATATGCAGTTATGGTTGCGTTCTTTCCATATGGCATGAAAAGGGTTTTTGAAAACCTAACATTCTCGACTTTATAAACATATTTTGGAAATGGAAATAAACGGAACTCTTGGAGAAACTCATGCCCCTTAGGGTATATTCCACTTTGAAATTCGTTGGCGAAAGCCGGATAGAAAGCGTTTCCTATTTTTAACTCTTCATCTATTTTAGCCACGCAAACCCTTCGTTTTCTTGGCGGATGGAAGGCCGCCACAAGAGTTCCATGATATTTTCTAGTGTTTATTCCTAAAACGGTTGAGGAAGCATATCCACCCAAACCGTTTGTTATAATCCACTCTTTTTGCAGTGAATCCTCAACATTTGAAAGGGCTTTTTCGTTTAGGCTTATGGATGGCGTAAACCTCTTCATTTACGGCATCAACTTTGCAACATTCTTCTCTCTTGGCACGGCAAAAAAGTTTGCCACGGGCTCGCACTTCGCCCTAAAAAGCAAAGCATGTGGCTTTTTCAACTCATACTCTGTCAGCGTCTCGGCATACCCCATCCCCTTAGCGAAGACCATGTCCGCTGACTCGTAAACTTTCAGGAATTCGGCTGAAACCTCTTTTGGAGCAAAGCCAACAGCATCCGTCCCAGTTGTTATAACTTTGTCCGCAATTTTACTCATGCCAGAAATTTCAGCATCCTCCAAAGTCGCGTCATTTATGACAGGGCCGCCCTTAACAGCCACAGTGACTGTTAATCCCATGTTCTTAAGCTGCTCAACAACTAGCGTGTCAAAAACTATTTCCCCAGCATTATCCGTCAAATAAAGGACCATGCTGGAATTTTTTGCCACCTCATAAATCTTGCTAATATCATCAATAACTAAGTCTTTTCCGGCATCCCTTAGGCTTTTCTTCAAACCCCTAAACGTGAATCTGTGTCCGGGAATGTCAAACTCCATAGTGTTGCCAACCATGGCGCAGAGGCAGGCTCTCTTAAACCTATCCTGCTGGGTGTAGCCTTCCTCAACAAGCTTCCTTACATATGGCAAAAGCTTCAAGGCATTTTCATTGCATGCACGTTTGCTCCTTTTATATGGGTCGTTGTTTCCAGTAACCCTCTTTATAAGGCGGTCCCTTTTTGTTCCTAGATCAGCTGGAACGGCTGAGGGCTTAAACTCTTTACTTAGCATGTGGAGAAGCTCCATCATGGCTCTGAACCGCAAGGCTGGATTGGTTGTTGCCTCTTTGATTTCAGCCGCCCCCCTACTGATTATGCATGCTGCACATTCGGCTTCAACCTTCAAAGAGCTGACCCCTAAACCCTTGCTTTCTCAGCAAATTCCAGCAAAACCCTATATTGGTCTTTTGCCTTCACAACAGCGCTTGCCACCAAAACACCTTGAGTTCCAAGCCTCAAGGCTGCTGTCACATCTTCACCGTGGCTTATGCCGGCACCACACAAAATCGCAACTTTTGGGTTCACTTTTCTCACAAGCTCAACGGTGGACTTGACAATTTCAGGCTTAGCCTTCGAAACCGGTATGCCTGTTCCTATAAGCTCCGGAGGCTCAACAGCCACCACATCGGGGTTTAGGATTGCCACAGCCGCGCTTATGTTTTGGTTGTTAGCGCAGACAACTGAAACAAGCCCATTATTTCGGGCCATTTTTATGGCTGCATCAATTTCAAAAAGTTTTAGTTGCCTCTCAGAATGATTGATAATTGTTCCAGAAGCTCCTGCTTCTTTTACAGCTTCCGCCGACACGTGACCAGTATAACTTCCAGGCTCTATCGGGTCTATGTGTTGGGCGAAAACTGGAATTTCCGTAGCCTCTGCAACAGCGGCTATATCCGTAAACTGTGGAGCCACACATATCTGAACGCCTGTTTCGCGGCTAGCCTTTTCGGCTTTTTTGGCTAGTTTAACAGCCCTCATGCCGGTTGCCTCCAAATAAGTTTTGAAGTTAACCAGAATGAAGGGTGTTTGAAGTTTTATGGACAAGCTTATCCACCAGCAATGCTCGTTTTAGATGCTATATCCTAATATCTTTTTAGATGAAAGACAGAGAAAAGGGCGAGTTTAGAAGCTAAGTTTTTCTTCCGGGAACGAAGACGGCCGCTGCAACAACAGTTGTCCACAAGCCGTTCTTGTCGCCTGTCGCTGACTGCGTTATATTCGTAGTTTTGATAATGAGTCCGCTTGCCCTGAACTGTTGTTTCCGCTCATCCCAAGCCGTCTGAGGGTCGAATGGGATTCCCATAGTGGTTGCCAGCATCGTTGCAGCCAAATCCTCAGCATAGTCACCAGCCACCTCGTCCGTCTGCCCGAAAGAGTGATGCTCTGACAAATAACCGTAATTATTCTTGCCGGAAGGTATCGCCACACCAATTGAGGCGGCGATAAGCCTATGCGGCTCGTTTGTTTGGTTTCTAGCCAAAACGACAAAGGTTATCTCGCCGGGCCTAAGCATTTTTAGTCCCTTCTCTTTTGGGATGAGCTTGCAGCCTGGCGGTATTATGCTTGAAACATTCACTATGTTACAGTGGTGGATTCCCGCGTTCCGCAATGCCAACTCGAAGGATTGAAGTTGTTCCTTATGTTTCCCGACGCCCTTTGTTAGGAAGAAATATTTTGGAATCATTTCACCGTTCGCAGTAAATTACAAAAATCAGCTTAAAAGTTTTGTGCTTCAAAGAAGCATATGCGAATTTTAAAGGGAAAAACATAACAGAAGTTAAGCGCTCATATCTCTTTAGGTTTGAGGGTTGCCAGCCTACAGAAGCGTGTTCAAGGACGAGGCGAAACTTGACATAAACTATGTTCCAAGCAGACTCCCTCATAGGGAGGCTGAAATGCGACTGCTCACAGAATTTTTCAATTTTGCGCTGTCAGCCCCTGGAAAAATGGCTCAAAGAGTTTTAATAGTGGGGGATGTTGGAACCGGAAAAACAGCCCTTTCTCAAAGGTTTGGGGAAGACGTAACCCGGCAAGCTAGGCAAAGGGGCATAAGTCTCCATTATATCCATGTGAATTGTCGTCAGTACCGTGGAAATCTCTTCCTTATACTTCATCATGCAGTTTCATTTTTCCATCCGACGTTTCCGAAACGCGGCTTTTCAGCGGAGGAGCTTCTAGATATTTTCCTACAAGTTTTAGATGAACACAACGCCTATGCAATTTTAACCCTAGACGAGTTTGAAAGCCTCGTTGAGAGGGAGGGAGCCGAGCCAGTTTACAAGCTTACACGCCTACAAGAGGCAAGACTCGGCAAGCCTCAAAGAGTTTCCCTAATATGCATATTAAAAAACTTAGAGGCTATTGAGAGACTTGACCCAAGTACTAGGAGCACATTACAATCCAACATAATACGCCTTGAACCCTACAGCCAACAACAACTTACAGACATTATAAATGATAGAGTTCAACTAGCCTTCAAACCCTTAACCGTTCAAGAAGAAACTGTAAATCTCATAGCTGAGCTTGCCCATTCGGAAGGTGGAAACGCCCGCTTCGCCATAGAGCTCTTATGGAGGGCTGGGAAATACGCTGATGCTGAAGATTTGGGCACGGTGACACCAGAATGTGTTAGAAAGGCTGTTTCAAGCATATACGCAGTTGCAAGGAAAAGCGACCTAGCCACCTTAAGCCTACACGAGAAGCTTTTCCTATTGGGAGTGGCGCGATTTTTTAAGGAAAACAACGATAAGGCTTACGCCTCACTAACAGAGGTGGAACGGGCATACGCTATTGTATGCGAAGAGTTTGATTTGAAACCCCACACCCATACACAACTGTGGAAATATTTGCAAACGCTCTCAGCCATAGGCATAATTAGAAAAGGCGTCTCATCTGCTGGTCAACGGGGGAGAACCACACTTATATGTCTTCCAAAAATCCCGGCACAGGAACTGGAAAGGGAGCTAACCACTCTTTTGGAAAGGAAAATTGAAGGCGAGTGATGCAATAAGCACATATGTTTCTTCTCATATCTACTATCTTGACGAATAGGCGGTATACGTGATGACGGTTAACTGCCCCCTATGCGAGCTAGACCTTAAAAAAGAGAAAGTTTTCTATGAGGATGATTCCTTTATTGTTCTGCGAACAAAGAATCTTAAGGGACATAGAGAAAGAATCATGATAATTTATAGGCGGCACCAGCACACCATACCGTACAAGGCTTATGAACGAGCCTTAAACATAATATCCCAGATAGGACGTGAAGTTTTCAAGTACACGCCAAAATTCGTGATTTTAGATAGCACCTTCGCCACAATAAACGACCACTGGCACTTAGTGGCTTCAGACCTAGATCCGAAAAGTGAAGACTTCGACCAAATATTGGCAACAAGATGGATTAAAGTGGTGGATAACATGTATCAAGACCAAACTTAAAAATAGGGGGATGCCGCCAAACTTTCATTTGACATGCAAATAGAAGAAGTTCTCGGAAACAAGCTTCGCATAAAAATTTTGAGAATTCTGAATCAGATGGGAGAGCTAAACGTTTCGGAAATCGCCAGAAGAATAGGCGCAAATCACAAAACAACCATAAAACACTTGAAAATCCTCGAGGATGAAGGGGTTCTTCACCATAAAAGGTTTGGGAGAATTCGCCTATACCGCTTTAACATGAGTTCTGCAAAGGCAATGGCTATACAAAGCCTCATCGAAAACTGGGAAAAAACCGAAAAGCGTAGCTAAACCTTTCAGAACTATTAAATAATAAGCTGGCTTTCTAAACTCTGAATGGAGCTGTGACTTGCGTGGCGATGGTTGACATAACTGGAAAGCCGAAAGTTTACCGTGAGGCAACCGCCACTGGCAGAATTAGACTAAAACCAGAAACCATAAAACTAATAAAAAACGGAAAAGTCGAAAAAGGCGACCCAATTTACACGGCTAAGATTGCTGGAACATTAGCAGCAAAAGAAACAAGCATTCTGATACCCTTCTGCCACCCGCTACCCCTAACAAACGTAAATGTAGATATAGAAATCTTAGACGATTCAACTGTTAAGGTTTCCTCCACCGTGAAAACTGAGGCCCAAACAGGCGTTGAAATGGAAGCCTTAGTGGCTACGGCCATAAGCCTTCTAACGATATGGGATATGGTAAAACAGTATGAGAAGGACGCTGAGGGGCAATATCCCACAACGGTTATTGAGGAAATCCGCGTCGTGAAAAAGGTTAAGGAAGCATCATCCAAATGAGCGAGAGCACGACTAGACATAGGGCTGAAGCTCCCAAAAAACTAAATTTTGGAATAATCGTCGTCAGTACATCCCGCTACAACCAGCTAAAGAAAGGTGAAAAATTCAGCGATGAATCAGGCGATCTGATTGAAAGGCTGATTAAACAAGCTGGACACACGGTATCCTTTAGAAAACTTATACCCGACGATAAGGCTCTCATTGAGGATTGTGTAAGGTACGCCCTAAACTCGGACGTAGACGTCGTCATCTTCTGTGGTGGAACAGGTATAGCGCCTTCCGACATAACAATTGAAACAGTTTCGCCATTGTTTGAGAAAACTCTACCTGGATTTGGCGAAATTTTCAGATTTTTAAGCTATAATGAAATTGGCTCAGCTACAATATTGACAAGGGCTGCCGCCGGCGTTGTGAAAGGCAAAATTTTCTTCTGCATCCCAGGTTCCATGGACGCTGTTAGGCTTTGCCTTGAAAAGCTTATATTACCGGAAGCTGCACACATCGTCAAGCATGCACGGGAATAACGATGCTAATTGATAACTACGGACGCCCACTCTTAAACCTTAGAATAGCCCTTACAAAGCCATGCAATTTGCATTGCAGTTTCTGTCACGCTGAGGGCGAAGACAAATCAGCAGGAAAAACAACAGAGATGACAGCTGAAGAAATTGTGCGCATATCAAAGGTAGCAGTTAGCCTGGGCATTTCAAGAATCAAGCTTACCGGTGGGGAACCATTACTCCGCAAAGATATACTGCAAATAGTCAAGGGTTTAGCCTCTATACCGGGTTTGGAGGAGCTTTCAATGACCACCAATGGTACGCTGCTTGAACCCTTAGCCAAAGAGCTTAAGGTGAACGGCTTGAAACGTGTAAACATAAACTTGCCAACAATCGATGGCGAAACATACTGCAAACTTACCGGCGGCAAACTGGAAAACGTTTTAGGTGGTGTTAGGGCGGCTGTTGATGCTGGCCTTAACCCGGTGAAGCTAAACATGCTTATTTTAAAGGGAGTTAACGATTCTCAAGTGTCAGAGATGATTAATTTCGCAAAGGATGTCGGCGCGGTTTTACAGCTCATTGAGCTTGAACCAGTAAACATAAGCAGCGAATACTACGCTGCCTACCACAAGCCTTTAGACGAGTATGAGGAGATGCTGAAACAGAAAGCCGTAAAAATTGAAGCCAGAAAATACATGCAAAACCGCCATATATACCACTTACCAGATGTAAAGGTCGAGGTTGTCCACCCAATAGAAAATACAGATTTCTGTTGGTACTGTACACGCCTACGCCTAACAAGCGACGGAAAACTAAAGCCATGTTTAATGAGAAACGACAACACAGTGGATATCCTAACGCCCATGCGAAACGGAGCAACAAACGAAGAACTCGTTGAATTCTTTAAAATAGCCAATCAAAGAAGGCGGCCATACAACTCCAGTCAAAACCGGAATTATCCACCGACTGTTTAAGTTAAGTCTATTATTTTTGCTTCAAGTTTTTCCGCGTCTAACAATGCGATGGTTGATTTTCCAGTTAAGTAGCCGCAAACCTCGCCTGGATTCACCACCAATGTTTTGCCCTTCCTGTAGGTTTCAGCCTTATGGGTGTGTCCGTGGACAACCACATCGAAGTTTTTGCTGTTAACTATAGCCCTTAAAAGTTCCTCTTCATTTCCATGCAGTAACGCAATTTTTGCCTTTCCAATGTTTATTTCTGCAAAGTTCCCTCGGATCTCTAACCTCTCATTTTCACTAAACCTCTTCTTTAATAGTTCTCGGTCCCCATCGTTGTTTCCAAAAACTCCTATCAGCTTAGCCTTTAAATCCCTAAATTTCGGTATGACGAAGGGTGCAACGTAATCTCCAGCGTGGAGCACAATCTCAACATTTTCCATATTCAACCTTTTAATGGCTTTTTCCACCATGGGCAAGTTATCATGCGTGTCAGCCATTAACCCGATCAACATTTTGTTCACCCTCTTAAGGCATGTTCTCTGTGTTCAGGATTAAAGTTTTTTCTTATAGAAGTTTGTTCTAGAGAATATTTCGGTACTTGTAATAGTAGTTTATGGGAAACACCGCTTAAAACATGTCGTTACCCTCTTTATTGTAGAAGGCTTGTGGAAGAGGAATATTGTGGAAATGAATGTTTGGGGCGCTAATCCATCCCAAAAGAGGAGAGACAAGCTATACATAATTGCCGAAATTTTAGACATAGCTAAAGACGGCGTTTTAAAAACCCAGATTATGTATAGGGCTAATTTGAGCTTCACGCAGCTTAACGATTATTTGGAGTTTATGTTGAAAGTTAACCTTATTGATAGAATTGTTGCCAATGATAAGGAGGTTTATAAGGCGACGCCTAAAGGCTTAGATTTTCTTCAGCGCTACCGCGAGTTGACAGGGCTTCTCAAATCAGAGAACGAGAATGGCAAAAACAATGTTAAGGTTCCGCCACCACATTTGTTAAAAAGAAATAACGTCTAAAAGCCTCTAAGACTTTCGTTTCTGTTTTTGCTTTTCAATATAAACTTTGACTTTTTCTCTTAGAGTTGGGAACTCGTCCAGCATGGCTTTTATTACTTGCCAGCGGATTTCGTCGTTTTCTCTCTTGCGGCTCATCTAAATCCCAAATATTACGTAGTAATACGCCATATAAACTTTTACTCCCAAAACCAACATATCAAAAAAGAAAAAGGGGGTTATTTAACAGCCAAAATGTTGATAGGTTTCTTTCGAATCTTTACAGCGGCAACAACCAAGACGATGACTGCGGTGGCGCCAAGCAAAACCAGCAAAAGTTTCTGGTTTATAAGCTCAGGAATTATTGGGGCTGATGTCAAACCAATTGTTGGATCGTGCTCTAATGTGTAGTTGCCAAAGTATGGATAGCAAATAAATAGCCTCAAATGTCCGCCAGCAGCAACATAAGAAGCAGTAACATTAACGAATTCAACAGTGCCTCCAGTTTCATTGAGCAACCTAGCCCATGGAACAAACTCCAAAAAGCCTACCGGCACTTCTGTCTTTCCAACAGCAAAGTGCAGCCTAATGCGCTCCCTGAACCTTTCCCTAAGCTGCAATGTAGCCTGCACAGGCTTCTCATCTTGGCTTGTCTCATTTCTATCTACAGTGCAGTATTCACTATTTATTGCTGCTTCTCGCATTCGAGAGCGGGTCTCAACTTGATTTTGTGCTTGATTTTGAACCTCTTCTCCGACATGCGGCAAATCTTCAAGCTTTATCGAAGCCATGTTAATCCATAGAGCCAATCCAGTTCGGCTTTCTGGAATTTCTTTGTCAATACCGTATTCTTTCAGGAACTGGTTGATTTTGTCTATGTTCCACTCCCAATGCTTCACAACAAAGTCGAATTTCAACTGCCCAGCAGCAACAGTATAATTGTAATCTTCGTAGGCCTCATCTGGAATTTCCGTGACAGTCTTGTTGTAAAATCTGCATCTTATCTCAATGTTGTTCTCTGCAAACTCCAATCCTCGATGACCATAAACTTTAGTTAGTGTGAAGTTGAAGGACCAATAGTCTTTGCCCTCAACAAACACCGGTCCGCTCAACGTCCAGTTGCAAGCACTGAAAGGCAAATAAGCCCTATGCAAGCCCATTAAAAGCCCAAGAAATCTTGACACTGCCATATCATATCTCCAACGGTATCCGTAATAGTATCTTTGACGTAATCTCGGTTCGATGTAGTTGTTCCATAATATCTCATTTATGGTGGTGTTATCTGCGTGGAACCTGTGCCTATAATAAGGCTTGTCAAGCATTAGGTACTCAATAACGCCTTGAAACTTCACCACATATATGTTACTAGTATCATTTGTATACCACCATAAGAACATAGGCTTCTTACCGCCAGCAGGAAAGATCAGCGTTATCAAAGGCGTCTCAAACTTGTACCATATCGTGTTCCATGGTCCTTCCTTAACTGGTAGGCTTGAAATGTCTTCCACAGAGGCATCTGCATTTACTCTCGGGCTTAAAACTACAAGCACTGGCGCAGCCAATAGCAAAGCCAAACCCAAAACCAATATTGTTTTTCTTCCGTTTTTCATGCTTTTTCACCGAAAAAGACTATGCAAAACCGCCTATTAAGAAAACCGCTTCCAAAAAAACCGAACTTTGTTTATCGAAAGTTCTAGAATTTTAGAACTTTACTGTTGGAGCAAAATATGCAAAAGTTTTTAAGATTTTAATTATTGATAAAAATTTCGGGGTTAAATGAAATACGAAATAATTGGATTTTTGATGCCACCACTTTTATTCTTAGCTTTAATTTCTTCAACAAATGCACCAGCGGAATTGGCTAGAGGTTCGCTTGGGGTCTGTTTAGTTTATATTATTGAGTCACCAACAGAACTGAAAGTTGGAGTGGACACGCCTATTCATTTTGTATTTCAAAACATCGGTGACAGTAGCATATTTATTCAAGGCATTTGGATATGGATTTGTGGTGCAGGCATCAATTCAACAGAGACGGGTATTAGTAAGCTTGTGGTAAAAGATGTTGAACTGCATTCATTGGAGACTATTAATGAAACGATAAAAGTTAAGCCTTTTCGAGAGGGAGTCGTTAATTTAAGTATTCATGCAGAGTACAACTTTACAGATTTTTATGGCAATTCAAGATACGACTGGGGAGAAGATGTAATTTTTATACACGCTCACACCCTTACATTAAATGACCTTAAGAATATTACAAACCAGCTTAGTATCGTAATATCAATTCTTTCCGCTATAATCATTGTTTTAATCGTTATAATCGTTTACTTATCAAGGAAACAGATGAAACACCATATAAAGGAAAGCCGCTAATTTAACTTTAAAGCCTGTTATGCTATGTATACTTCTTTTTTTGCCCCTATTTTTCAAAAGATAGAAATATTAATTTGGTGGAAGTAAAAATATAACGGGGAGGAGAATGAAAAATAGGACTTCTAAAATAGTGTTTGCAATTTTGACTTTAACCTTTTTGCTGGCTGTCTCATTGATAGTAGAAGATTCCTCCAGTCTAGAGGAATGGGTCCCCTGCGTTCCTAGCCCGGACATGGTTGAGCTTCAATATTTAGGGCGGGAAGGTATTTCATATGTTAACGTTTCCATTACATTTGCATCCAGCGGGTTTAACGTTTCAGATTGGGGTGTGCTAATCTTTGACGGAAACAACATATCGGTTAATGCAAAAATATGGAGATGGACTGGAGTTTCTATCCCGGTAGTTATTACCGTTAAACATTTATACAATCTAGGGTTTTTGCGTCCCGGAGAGTACAATTTCACTTTCAAAGTTTGGGGCTTCAGTATAAAAAACATTACATTCATTGTAAGAGATGGAGCGAATGTTAACATTGATCCGCCATGTGGGGGCGGGTCAATACCGCGCCTCTACTAGCTATGATGATAGTCTGTGTGGGTTCAGGTAAATCGTCCAGAGATAAACAGCAAAGCGATGTTCAGATATATTGCTGTTAGGCTTATGATTATGCCCTTGTCCAGTCTTAAGCCTTTTCCATAGCAAACTGCCGCGGAAACAAGTAGTAGGCTCCAAATTTGCAGAACTATTAATATGGCTTGCCTTATCATTTCAATTTCTACATAATATAAGTTGAATCCGCTTAGAGCTTCTGGAATTATCATGTAAAGGTATGGGAAAACCGCTAGCGGGAGAGATGCCATTCCGATGCATGTGAAAAGTTGAAGCTCGTTTCCTGCGCGTTTGAACAAGGCGAAGGCTAGAGCTTCGGTGAATAGGAATAGCCCTATCCAGTTGAATATGAACAGTGCCATGGTGCTTGTTGGACTGCGTGTGGAATATTGGAAGTAGAAGAATAGGGCTGGTTCAAGCCTCGCAGTGGCTGCTCCATAAGCCCCTAAAAAGAGGATCAGCAAGGAGAAGGGCAACAGCCTTAAAGGCTTTATTGTTTGGGCAAAGAGCGGCGAAAGAAAAAGCCATTTTGCCGCGCGGTTGCTTAGGGTTTCGCTTATTCCAATGTTTGCTGGCATGTTTCCCTCTTTTAGGAATCTGTAAAGCATTTTCCCTTTATTGTTCAGTTTGTACTTGCGCTGCTTGTCTTGTTCAAGAAAGTCCGAGAGCATATCAAGATGATAGTAAACAGTGCCGACGCCCAAGCCTAAAGCTTCACGGAGCTCCTTAAACCCAATCTTCTCCTGAACGCCTAAAATTTCAATTATTTTCCGCCTAGCCGGATCCTTTAGGAGTGCATAGTAACGTGATAAGTCTTCCATCAGTTTTCCCCGGAATCAGAAACGTTTAGATGCTGAATATTTATGTCTTCTTAACCTTTAATATAATTTGGTAGTACACGACGTTTGTGGGTGTAGTTTTTCGACATATTTTTCAGATGGGAATACAGCTTTATTTTGGAAAAGGCTAAAAGGTTATGGGAAAGGAGAGGGCCAGCAATCCTCGTTAAAGAGAGACGTTGTGATAGTGGTGCGTTATACAGAAGAGTGCGTTATCCACCTCTCTCCATAATTGTCCCAGTCTACAACAAGGAGAAGCAAGTTTCAAGATTTATAGAGAGCCTTTTCGAAAGCGCGGCTCAATATCCAAACTTTTGCGAGATTTTAGTTGTTGATAATGGAAGCAGCGACTACACATATGAAATCGCATGGGCCACAACCCAAAAATGTCGGAAAAGATGGCCTAACATCAAAGGCCGAGTCGTCAGGTGCAGTGCTTCTATTGGGAGAGCTGAAGTCTATAGAATGGGGGTTGATAGGGCTTTTGGAGAGTTGATAATCGCTATTAACGGCGAAATTTTGTTGAAACCGAACGCCATTAAAGAGATTGTGAGAGAATATTATAGTGGCGAATACCGGCTGGAGGCGGAAAAGTTCATCAAAGTTTTTCAAAATCCATGGTTTTCATGAGCACCACACCCTTTAAAGTTTTTAAGTTGGTGGTAGAGGATTCCGACAGCTAGTGTTGCAGCGCCCAAAATCCACGCTTGTGGTAAAGTGAAAAGTGTGAAGATTAAAAGCGCTACGCATGAGATTGCCCCCAAAAAAGGCACTGTTTTTGGGTACATTCTGTTATGTGCTTTTAGCCTTAATGCTGAAACATTGGCTAGCGCATAGTAGAAGAGCAATGCGAAGTTGCTTATGGCTATAACCTTTGTTATGTCCACGGAAAGGACAAGTAAGATCATGATAGAGCCTATAATCCCTATGGAAAGATGTGGCGTGTTGTACTTTGGATGAAGCCTACTTAGGGCTTGAGGTAAATCCTTTCTCCGTGCCATAGCGTAGGCCATGCGGGAAACCCCCAGAATAGCTGTTAGCAAAACACTTGCTGTTGCAATTAACCCACCGGCTGAAACCACATAAACTGCAACAGAGTTTCCAGTAGCACCCATAGCTTCTGCCAACGGAGAGTTGGAGCCAGCAAGCTTTGAGGCGCCAACAAGCCCGACAGCCACAAAACCCACTATAATGTAAACTGCTGTTGATATTGCTAGAGAAAGCATGATGGCCTTTGGTACGTTTCTTCTGGCATCTTTAACCTCTTCCGCTATCACGGCGACTCTTGCAAACCCTCCATAAGCAAAGAAAATGTAGAAGGCTCCGGACAAGACTCCAATTTGTAAGGGGTTGAAGGAAGCGAGATTTGAAGGATTAATGTGGAAGAATCCATAAACTGCGAAGAATCCTAAAATGGAAAGTTTAGCTGCCACAAGTACATTGTTTAGGAGGGCTGATTGGCGTATCCCCAAAAAGTTGAGCACCATGAGGAAAAAGCAGAAAAAAGCCGCCACAGCGTTTGACGGTAATGCCGGAAAAAGGGCGCATAAATAGTTTGCAAAGCCTAAGGAAACAGCAGCACCGGCGAAAGTGTTGGATACAACCCACATCCAGCCAGCTAAGAAGCCTACAAAGGGTGAAATCAGCTGATAAGCATACTCGTAAATGCTTCCCTCAATGGGCTTCCACGCTGTCAATTCGGCAAAGCTCAAAGCCGTGAACATGGATATGGCTGCCGCCAAAAGCATGGAAACAACGAGAGCTGGACCTGCAAATCCAGCCGCTATGCCTGTCACAACATATATGCCGGCGCCTACGATGGCGCCTATGCTTATGGCTGTAGCATCAAACAATCCCAAAGTCGGCTTAAGCTCTCCCCACTGGAAGCTGTTTTCAGTCAAAATTTTCACCCACTTAATTTCTAAGCAAAAGTTTTCAAACGGCTTTCTTTGTCCTCCCAGAACTCCCGCGTCTTTAAAAATTGAATTTTCGCCTTTAAAAGGTCCATGTAGAATTCTTCTTCGCTGGGATGCATTTTTCCGAGAATTCTGAAGGCTGTTTCTGGCCCTACGCCTTTAACTTTTAGGGCTATTATCGCTTTCTTTCCATAACTTAGGATTAGGTCAGCTGTCCGCCTTGCATGGGCTATCTCCTTAAGCTCTTCCTCTGCTAGGCTTTTGCCCATACGTCTTTTACTCAATATTTCTCGGAGACGTTTCGCCTCTTGACTCGGATACAGCAATGCCAAAAGTCTTGAACCACATTTTTCACAAGTGGGGTTTTCTGGTAACTCTTTAATCCTCTTTTCCGATAATTTTCCGCATTCGATACACATTAGCGTCACCATCTTCGCTTCTATTGCCTTTTTCATTTTTTCAATGTTGCTTAATAGGATGCGCTCTGGAGCCATAAGCTCTGATAAGTCGCCATGCTTCGCCAGTATGTGATAGGCTAGTGGTGTTGGATTTTCCGCTCTGAATAAGGTGCTAACCTTAATTTTTTTACTTTTAATGTCTCGCATAATTTCTTTAACTTTTTCTAGATCGGCTTTTTCGAGCATGGCTTCCCTCAAAGTCTCGTCGTAGATGGGTGTTCCCTTGAAAATGGCTGGCAGTTGGCTCTGCCTCTTTGGACCCATGCTTTTTCCTCTTGGGAGGGCGCCG